>NZ_KB891267.1 GCF_000373365.1 Parafrankia discariae | reverse complement strand
TACGAGCGCATCCTCCAGTTGTTCGAGGCCGAGGGGATCAAGACGATCTTCGGTATTCCGGACCCGAACTTCGTGCACATGTTCCACCTCGCGCAGGAGCGTGGCTGGACCGTGGTGTCGCCGCACCATGAGGAGTCCGCCGGGTTCATGGCGGAGGCGGTGTCGCGGATGACGGGGAAGGCGGCGCTGGCGATCGGCACCCTGGGCCCGGGTGTCGCGAACCTGGCCGGCGCGATGATGTGCGCGAAGGTCGAGAACTCGCCGGTGATCTTCCTGGGTGGTCAGCGGGCCCGGATCACCGAGCAGCGGGTCCGCCGGGGGCGGATCCAGTTCGTGCAGCAGGCCGACCTGTTCGCGCCGTCGGTGAAGTACAGCGCGAGCATCGAGTACCCCGACCAGACCGACGAGATCATCCGTCAGGGTCTGCGCAAGGCCCTGTCGGGCACGCCGGGCCCGGTGTACATCGAGTACCCCTCGAACGTGATCCTCGAGGAGCTCGACGTCCCGGAACCCCTGCCGCCGGCGGCGTACCGGCTGGTGGACCAGACCGCGGGTCAGGACCGGATCGACGAGGCCGCGGCGTACATCCGCGCGGCCAGGCAGCCGATCCTGCTGGTCGGGCACGGGGTGCACACCTCCCGGGCGGGGGAGTCCGTGCGCGCGCTGGCCGAGGCGATGGCCTGCCCGGTCATCCAGACCTCCGGGGGCACCTCGTTCATCAAGGGCCTGGAGGACCGCACCTTCCCCTACGGCTTCTCCGCCGCGTCGATCGACGCGGTGGTCCAGTCCGACCTGTGCCTGGCGATCGGCACCGAGCTCGGTGAGCCGGTGCACTACGGCCGCGGCCGGCACTGGGTNGCGNNCGAGGCCAACCGCAAGTGGATCCTNNTCGAGCAGGACGCCGAGGCGATCGGGGTGAACCGGTCGATCGACGTCCCCCTCGTCGGGGACCTGCGCGCGGTCGTCCCGCAGCTCGTCGACGCCCTCAAGGACACCCCGCGCACCGCGTCGCCCCGGCTTGAGTCCTGGGTGACGCAGGAGGCGACCCGGTTGGCGGAACTGGCGGAGACCGCCCCCTCCGGCCTGTCACCCGTGCACCCGGCGCGGCTGATCGTCGAGGCGACGAAGGCCTTCCCGCCGGACGGCATCATGGTCCGCGACGGCGGCGCGATCACGATCTTCGGCTGGACGTACTCGCAGGCCAAGCCGCACGACGTGATCTGGAACCAGAACTTCGGCCACCTGGGCACCGGCCTCCCCTACGCCGTCGGCGCCTCGGTGGCGGACGGCGGGAAACGCCCGGTGATGCTGATCACCGGGGACTCCTCCTTCCAGTTCCACATCGCCGAGCTGGAGACCGCCGCCCGGCTCAACCTCCCGCTGGTCTGCGTGGTCAGCGTGGACTACGCCTGGGGCCTGGAGGTCGGCGTCTACAAGCGCACCTTCGGCCAGGGGTCGCTGGAGACCGGCGTCCACTGGAGTGAGGACGTCCGGCTCAACAAGGTCGCCGAGGGGTTCGGCTGCTACGGCGAGTACGTCGAGCGCGACGAGGACATCGCCCCCGCCATCAAGCGCGCCTACGCCAGCGGAAAGACCGCCGTCATCCACGTCGCGGTCGACCCGAAGGCCAACTCCGAGGAAATGCCGAACTACGACGAGTTCCGCACCTGGTACGCAGAGGGAATGCAGTGACTCCCGGGAGCATGGCTACCGGGGGCAAGCGAGAGGAGGCGGGTGGATGACCGCGATCACTACGAGGAAACTGAACGACTATGTCGGAGCGGAGGTTCTCGACCTCGACGTCGACCGTCTACTGAACGACGACGATCTGCCGGCAGCGTGTCTAGAGGCTCTCGAAGAGCACGGCGTTCTGTTATTCCGCAAGCTGAACATCAGCCATGAGGACCAGCTCGCATTCGGCCGGAAGCTCGGCGACGTCGTCAAGATTCCCGGCTATGCGATCCCCGAGGTCATGGAGATCAGCTTCGACCCGGCGAATCCGAACGCGCAGTACTTCCCGAGCAACGACCACTGGCACTTCGACGGCTCCATGGACGACATCCCGGCCAAGGCCGCGCTGATGAGCGCGAGCGTGGTCGTCGCGGAGGGCGGCGAGACGGAGTTCGCCAGCACGTACGTCGCCTACGACACCCTCTCCGCCGAGGAGAAGGAGCGCTTCGAAGATCTCCGGGTGGTCCACACGTTCGAGTCGATCCAGCGCCGGAGCTACCCCGACCCGACCCCGGAGCAGAAGGCCGACTGGGCGTCGTGGCCCGTCCGTGAGCACCCCCTGGTGTGGGAGCACCAGTCGAGGCGGCGTTCGCTGGTGTTCGGGGCGAGCGCGTCGCACATCGTCGGGATGGACGTCGACGAGGGCCGGGCGCTGCTCGCGGACCTCGAGCGGCGCAGCACGCTGCCGGACCGGGTGCTGCGGCACTCCTGGTCGGTGGGCGACATGGTGATCTGGGACAACCGGGGGCTGGTGCACCGGGCCGGGCCGTTCGACCGTACGAAGCCGCGCGTCCTGCACCGCACCACCCTCGCCGGAGATGAGCCGATCAAGTGAGCGCACGCACAGCCATCGTCACCGGCGGCGCGTCGGGCATCGGCGGTGGCATCAGCCAGCGCCTGGCGGCCGACGGCATCCTGGTGGCGATCTTCGATCTCAGTGGTGACGCCGCCAAGGCCGCGGCCGAATCAATCGAGAAGGCCGGCGGGCGGGCGATCGGCGTGCCCGTCGACGTGGTGGACCGCGCCGCCGTCGACGCCGGGGTCGAGGAGGTGCGGGCCCGGCTCGGCCAGCCGACGATCCTGGTGAACAACGCCGGTCTGACGGTCGAGAGCGCGTTCCTCGAGACGACCGCCGAGGCCTGGAACCGGATGATCTCCATCAACCTCACCGGCACGTTCGACTGCTGCCAGGCGGTGCTCCCCCACATGATCGAGGCGGGCTGGGGCCGGATCGTCAACATCTCGTCGTCGAGCGTCTACGGTCCTCCCCCCGGGCTGGCCGGCTACGTGGCGGCGAAGTCCGGGGTGGTCGGCCTCACCAAGGTTCTCGCGCTGGAGTTCGCCAAGCACGGGATCACGGTCAACAGCATCCCGCCCGGCTTCATCGACACGCCGATGACGCGTGATGTCGTGGATCGCGGGTTCATCGACCTCGATCAGCAGATCGCGAAGACACCGGTGGGCCGGATGGGCCGGCCCGAGGACATCGCCGCCGCCACCGCGTTCCTGGTGAGCGAGGAAGCCGGCTACATCACCGGCCAGAGCCTCGGGGTCAACGGCGGCCGGATCATCTGATCCGGCCGCACCGGGCGCCGTCGCCGGCCCGGCCGCGCTCCCCGGCCGGCCGGCGACGGCGCCCGGCAGCATCGGAGCACACCTTTGACACGCGAGCCCGCCGACCAGAAGAGGCAGACGACAATGAGCCGACTCACCCCCCTGCCGCACGATGAATGGCCCGCGGATCTGACGGATTTCATCGCCGAGTTCCGAGCCACCGTCATCGGGGACACCGGGAGCGCGGGCGGCCAGTCCGGGGCGAACCTGCTGGGGACGCTGGCCCGCTACCCGGCGCTGACCATCGCGTTCCTCAGGTTCAACGGCCACGCCCTGTACGGCACCTCGCTCTCGGCCAGGCAGCGCGAGCTGCTCGTGCTCCGGGTGGCCTCCCTGCGGCAGGCCGAGTACGAGTGGGCCCAGCACGTGGTCCTCGCCGAGGCGGCCGGCCTGAGCGACGACGAGATCCGCCGGGTGGCCGCGGGGCCGGACGCCGAGGGTTGGATACCGCTCGAGTCCGCGCTGGTGCGAGCGGCCGACGAGCTGGTCGGCGACGGCTCGGTGAGCGACGGGACCTGGAAGACACTCGCCGACGAGCTCGACGAGCACCAGCTGATGGACGTGGTCTTCACCGTCGGCACCTACGAGATGGTGGCCTTCGCGCTCCGCTCGTTCGGGGTCGAAGCCGAGGACGACCTCATCCCGTACCTCCGCCGGGGCCGGTGACCGTGGCCGGGGTCGTGACCTCGGCCGGGCGGGTTCTTGAGGTGCTCCGCAGACTCATTCTCAACAACACCTTCCTGCCCGGCGCCCGGCTGGCCGAGACCGAGCTGGCCGACCAGCTCGGGGTCAGCCGGACCCCGGTCCGGGAGGCGCTGCGTCAGCTGGCCGCCGAGGGGCTGGTCGAGCTCTCGCCCAACCGGGGCGCCCGGGTCGCCGGCTGGTCGCCGGCCGAGCTGGAGAGCGTCTTCGAGCTGCGTTCGACGCTGGAACCGCGCCTGACCGGGATGGCCGCGGAACGGGCCGACGAGGGCGACCTCGCCGAGCTGGAGAAGCTGGCGAACGAGATGTCGGCGGTCGGCTCACCCGGTCCGGAGCAGGACCTGGAGGCGCTCATTCCGCTGAACGCGGCGTTCCACGAGCGGCTGGTGCAACTGGCCGACGCGCCGGCCTTCGCCGCGGCCCTGGCCGGGGCGATCCGCACCCCGCTGGTGATGCGGAACTTCCACGCCTACGACGACGCCTCGATGCGCCGCAGCCTGGCGCACCACATCGAGATCGTCGCGGCCATGCGCGCCGGCGATCCGCAGTGGGCGTCCGCGGTGATGATCGCCCATCTCCGGAACGCCCGGGCCGTCATGCTGCGGACCACCTTTCCGACCGCGGACCCCGGTGGTGTCACCCGGGGCCGACAGACCGGCACGCCCGCGGCACCGGCTTCCGGCGACCTGGGCGGTCACGACGGAACCAGGAGGCGCGGATGCGTCTGAAGGACAAGGTCGCGGTCATCACGGGCGCGGGCTCGGGAATCGGCAAGGCGATAGCGCACCGGTTCGCCGCCGAGGGGGCGAGCGTGGTCTGCGCCAGCGTCAGCGGCCGGGCGATCGACGTCGCCGCCGAGATCGGCGACGGGGCGATCGGCGTACAGGCCGACGTCAGCGACGAGGCGGACGTCCAGCGCATGATCGGGGCCGCCGAGGAGGCGTTCGGACGGATCGACATCCTGGTGAACAACGCCGGGTTCGGCGGCAAGCTGAAGCCGATCCACGAGCAGAGCACGGAGGACTGGGACCGCGTGCACGGGGTGAACCTGCGCGGTGTCTTCTTCTGCATGAAGTACGGCATCCTGTCGATGCGCCGGACGGGCGGCGGCTCCGTGGTGAACATCTCGTCCACGACGGCGGTCATCGGCTGGAAGCACCACGGGATCTACGGGGCGGCCAAGGCCGGCGTGAACCAGCTGACCAGGGTCGCCGCCCTCGACTACGCCGACGACAACATCCGGGTGAACGCGGTGTGCCCGGGCACGATCTGGACCGGCCTCGTGCAGCTGTCCAAGGAGCATCCGGAGCCGCCGCCGGGGGTGTTCCGCCTCCCCGGGATCCCGATGGACCGCTGGGGCCTGTCCGACGAGATCGCCGCGGCGGCCCTGTTCCTGGCCAGCGACGAGGCGTCGTACGTCACGGGCGTGCTGATGCCGGTGGACGGCGGCTACTCCGTCGGCTTCTCCGGGATGGGCGCCGAGAAGTCGGGCCAGCCGACCGCCTGAGACGGTGCCGCCGGCCCCACCGGGGTGTGGTGGTGCGGTGCCGTGGTGGTGCGGTGCCGTGGGGTGGCCGGGCCGGTGTCCGCCGGCCCGGCCACCCCGCGACAGATCTGGCGCACGGATCTAACGCGGAGCCATCCGCAGCGCGCCGTCCATCCGGATGACCTCGCCGTTGAGGTAGTCGTGGTCGATGATCGACAGCGCCAGCTGGGCGTACTCGTCCGGCCGGGCGAGCCGCTGCGGGAACGGCACCGACGCGGCGAGACCGGCGCGGAACTCGTCCGAGACGGTGGCGAGCATCGGCGTCTCGACGATGCCGGGGGCGATCGTGCACACCCGGATGCCGTACTGGGCGAGGTCGCGGGCGGCGGGCAGGGTGAGACCGACGACACCGCCCTTGGACGACGCGTAGGCCGCCTGGCCGACCTGGCCCTCGTAGGCGGCGACGGAGGCGGTGTTGATGATGACACCGCGCTGGCCGTTGTCGTCCGGCTCGGTCTCGGCGATCGCCGCGGCCGCGGTGGAGAGCACCGCGAACGTGCCGACCAGGTTGATCTGGATCACCTTCGCGTAGAAGTCGAGGTCATGGCGCCGGCCCCGGCTGAGGATGCGCTGCGACGGGCCGATGCCGGCGCAGTTCACGACGACGCGCAGCGGAACACCGGTGCCGGCGGCGGTCTCGACGGCGGCGGCGACCTGGTCGCCGACGGTCACGTCGGCCCCCAGGTAGGTGATGCCGGTGACCGGCGGCGCCGACTCGATCGACGCCGGCAGGTCCAGCGCGAAGACGGTCGCGCCCTGCGCGGCGAGCGCGGCGGCCGTGGCCGCCCCGAGGCCGGAGGCCCCTCCGGTGACGATGGCGGCGGTGTCGGTCAGTTTCATTCAGCGGCTCCCGGGTCGCGGTCAACGGACTTGATGGTCGCAGGCTCGCTGGTCACATGCCCGGGACCGGGTGGCTGCCCGGCCGCCAGCGCGAGCCGGCGGGCCTCCCGCCGCAGGACCTTGCCGTAGGAGCTCTTGGGGAGCGCGTCGACGTAGATGATCCGCTTCGGCTTCTTGAAGCGGGCGATGTGGGTGAGGCTGAAGTCGATGAGGTCGTTCTCCGGGGGCGGCGCGGCCGCCGGCACCACCGCGGCGACGACGTTCTCCCCCCACAGCTCGTCCGGGACGCCGAACACCACGACCTCGGCGACCGCCGGATGCTGGATCAGCACCTCCTCGACCTCACGCGGGTAGATGTTGGACCCGCCCGAGATGATGACGTCGCTGCTGCGGTCGAGCAGGAACAGCCTGCCGTGCTCGTCGAGGCGGCCGATGTCGCCGGTGTGCAGCCAGCCGCCGCGCAGCGCCCGGCTGGTCGCCTCCGGGTTGTTCCAGTAGCCGCGCATCACCACGTCCCCGCGCACGCAGATCTCGCCCTCCTCGCCGGCGGGCAGCGGCTGGTCGTCGGCGCCGAGGATCTGCACCTCGACGCCCGGGTGGGCCACGCCCGCCGAGTCGAGGGGGGTGTCGGGCGCGGCGCCGTGGTCGAGGTAGGTGATGGTCATGGGCGACTCGCCCTGGCCGTAGATCTGCACGAACACCGGCCCGAACCGCTCGATCATCGCGCGGGAGTGCTCGACGTGGATGGGCGCGCCGCCGTAGACGGCGCAGCGCAGCGAGCTGATGTCCGTCTCGGGGGCGCCGAGCAGCTTGACGATCATCGTCGGCACGAGGAACGCGATGACGGTGATGCGTTCGCGCGCGACGAGGTCGAGCACCTCGGCCGGGTCGAACCCGCCGCCGTCGTGGATGAGGTTCTCGGCGCCGCGGGCGATCGCGCCCAGCGAGTACAGGCCGCTGCCGTGGGACAGCGGCGCGACGTGCAGGGCGAGGTCCGACGGCCGGTAGTCGCACACGTCGGCGAGCAGCGTCCAGGTCGTGACGGTGAGGCTGCGGTGGCTGAGCTCGGCCCCCTTGGGACGGCCGGTCGTCCCCGACGTGTAGAACAGCCACGCGAGGTCGTCCCCGGCGACGTCGACCGGCACCAGTTCGGCGGAGCCCTCGGCCAGCAGCCGGTCGAACCCGACCGCACCGACCGCACCGGTCGCGGCGGCGTCGCCGGCCGTGTCGCCGGGACCGTGGACGTCGACCACCACCTCCTGGACCCCGGTGAGATCGAGGCCCGCCACCGTGCCCGCGCCGGCGTGGACGAACGCCCGGGCGCCGCTGTCGTCCAGGATCACCTGGATCTCCGGGCCGGCCAGCTTCGCGTTCACCGGCACGGCGACCAGGCCGGCGTGCCAGGCCCCGAACAGCACGACCAGGTACTGCGGGCAGTTGGGCAGCAGCACCGCGACCCGGTCACCGCGCTCCAGGCCGCGCCCGAGCAGCGCCGAGCCGAACCTGGCCGCCTGCTCGCGCAGCTCACCGTAGGACGTCCGGCGCCCGGCGAAGCGCACCGCGCACCGGTCCGGGTGCCGCCGCGCCGAGGCTGTCAGCAGGCTCGCGACGTTGACCATCGTCACCCTCCATCTGGTCGAGCGGACCGCGGCGGCGGGGACGGCCGCCCGGACTCCCCACCGAGCTCGCCGAGCTCGTCGAGGACCTCCCGGGTATGCTCGCCGAGCCTGGGCGCGGGGCCGGCGACCCGGCCGGGGGTCCGCGAGAACCAGGTCGGGATGCCGGGGAAGCGCACCGGGCCGTTGCGGCTCGGCACCGTCTCGAAGAAGCCGGCCTCGTTCAGGTGCGGGTTGTCGAAGAGCTCGTCGAGGGTACGCACCGGCGCGGCCGGGATGTCGAGGGAGCGCAGCAGGTCGAGCCACTCCTTCGTCGTGCGCTGCAGGAACGTCTCGGCCAGCCGGGCGTAGACGACGTCGATCTGGCGGGCCCGCTGCGCGAGGGTGGCGAAGTGCTCGCCGGCCCATTCCGGCCGCACGGCGCCGACGAAGGCGGACCACTGCTTGTCGTTGTAGACCAGCGCGGAGATCTGGCCGTCGCGGGTGCGGTAGGGCCGGCGGTTCGGGGTCACCGCGCGGGGATACAGCGCGGGGCCCAGCGGCGGGGTGAACATCGCGCCGTTGGCGTGCTCGACGAGCATGAAGGCGGCCATGGTCTCGAACATGGCGACCTCGACCTCCTGCCCCTCGCCGGTGCGCTCGCGGTGGAACAGCGCCATCACGGTGGCGTAGAGGGCGGTCAGCCCGGCGACCTTGTCGGCGAGGATGGTGCCCACGTAGCTCGACTCGCCGGTCAGCTGCTCCTGGGCGAACGGCAGCCCGCACTCCGCCTGGATCGTGTCGTCGTAGGCGGTGAGGTCGGCGTCCGGGCCGCGCCGCCCGTAGCCGTAGCAGTTGGTGTAGACGATCGACGGGTTGATCGCGGCGACCTCGTCGTAGCCGAAGCCGAGCCCGGCGACCGCCTTCGCCCGCATCGAGTGGATGAACACGTCGGCGCCGGCGACGAGCCCGCGCAGCGCCTCCCGGCCCTCGTCGGAACGCAGGTCCAGCACGACGCCGCGTTTGCCGCGGTTGACGTTGACGAACACGCCGCCCATCGCGGGCTCCGGCCCGACCGAGATGTAGCGGGTGTTGTCACCGGCGGGGGGCTCGATTTTGATCACGTCCGCCCCCATGTCGGCCATGATCTGCGTGCAGTGGGGACCCATGACCATCGCGGTCAGGTCGACGACCCGAACGCCCGACAGCGGACCGGCGTTCGCCTGCGGACCAGCCTTCACGTATCGACCACTCCTCGATCGACAGACCCGGCCGGCCAGCAACCGCGCCACGCCGAGAATAAGGGATGAATCCTTGTAAGGATAGTGATATCAAGATGTCGTGAGCAGCACTCGTGGAACACCGCAGCGCACGGAAACATCACCCCGCGGCCGGACGTCCGGCCAGGTCGGGAGGGTCCCCGGCCCGATCGCGGGCGTGCTCGACGCCGCCCTCGCGGCCCGCCCGCAGGCCGCCGCGGTCGAGGCGGCCTCGGGAATCTGGTCCTACGCCGAGCTCGACGAGCAGGCGGACCGGGCGGCCGGCGCGCTGTGGTCGCTCGGCGTGCGCCCGGGTGACCGGGTCGCGGCCTGCCTGCCCAACGACCTCGACATCGTCGCGGCGTTCCACGGCTCGCAGCGGATCGGCGCCGTCTGGGCGGGGATCGGCGAGGCGCTCGCCGCGAGCGAGCAGCGGGAGCTGCACGAGATCTGCGCGCCCACCGTCGTGCTGGCCGGCCCCCGCTACCTGCTGGACTCCCCCGGCCGTGTCGACCCGGACCGCTGGGCCGGCCTGCTCGCCCGTGGCGAGACCGCGCCGCCGGTCGAGCACGACATCGACGCCCCGGCCGGCATCGCGTTCACCAGCGGGACGTCGGGCCGCCCCAAGGCGGTCGTGCACAGCCAGCGCAACCTGCTCCTGCCGGGCGCGGTGCTCGTCGCGACCCGCGGCTGGGGCCCCGAGCTGCGCAAGGGCGACAGCTTCCCGTTCACGATCCTCAACCTGATGGTGCTCTCCACCCTGCTCACCGCCCAGGCCGGCGGGTGCGCGGTGGTGATGAACCGCCGGGACGTCGCCGGCGTCGTCGAGTGGATCTCCAGCCGACAGGTCACCGTGTGGAACGGCGCGCCCGCGCAGCTGCACGACCTGGCCGCCCGCCCCGGCGCCGGGATCGGCTCGCTGCGGGAGGTCTGGAGCGGCGGCAGCGACACCGCGGACGCGCTGCGCCGGGCGTTCGCCGACACGCACGGGCTGGCGCCCCGGGCCACCTACGGCCTGACCGAGGCCCCGACGGTCGTGTCGATCGACCCGCCGGGTGACGAGTGGCGCCCGGGGACGAGCGGCCAGGTGCTGCCGCACTACGACGTGGCGGCCTACGACGACGACGGCCGCCGGCTGCCCGCCGGCGAGCTCGGCGAGCTGCGGCTGAGCGGCGCCACGACCGGCCCGTGGGCCGGGGTGTGGCGGCCCACCCTCGGATTCTGGGAGGACGGCCGGGTGCGGGCGGTCGAGCCCGGCCCGATCCCCACCGGCGACATCGGGACCGTCGACGCCGACGGGTGGCTGACCGTGCTCGACCGCAAGAAGCTGATCATCATCCGGGGCGGGGCGAACGTCTACCCGCTGGAGGTGGAGCGGGTCATCGCGACGTTCCCGGACGTCGCCCGGGTCGCGGTGTGCGGGGTTCCCGACGAGCGGCTCGGGCAGCGGGTCGCCGCCGTGCTCGAGAGCGGCACCGGCGGCCCGCTCGACACCGGCGCGCTCACCGAGCTGTGCAGGCGTGAGCTCTCGCCGTACAAGGTGCCGGAGTTCTGGACCCAGGTCGACGCGCTGCCGGTGAACGCGATGGGCAAGGTGCAGCGCGCCGGGCTGGCCGATCTCGTCGGCCAGCCGCGCCCCGCGGGCGGTTAGGCTCGCCGAACCGGACGGAGCGGGGCAGGACGGGACGAGACAGGACGGGAGGCCAGTGAGCATCCGGTTGAGCGAGGACGAGATCTGGGAGTTCGTCGCCGCCGCGCACACGGGGGTGCTCACCACCCTGCGCGCGGACGGCGCGCCGGTCTCGCTGCCGACCTGGTTCGTGGCCCTCGACCGGACGGTCTGCCTGTCCACCCCGATCGGCGCGCGCAAACTCGGTCGGGTGCGGCGCGACCCGCGGGCGGCGTTCCTCGTCGAGTCCGGGCAGGCCTGGGCCGAGCTGCGCGCGGTGCACCTCAGCGGCCGGGTGGCCACGGTCGGGGACGCCGCCACCCGCGATCTCGTCCTCGGCCTGCTGGACGAGAAGTACGAGCGGTTCCGGGTCTCCCCGCAGCGGCTGCCGGACACGGCGCGGTCGGCGTACGCCGACCGCGCCATCCTCCGGCTGGTGCCGGACGAACGGGTGCTCAGCTGGGACAACAGCCGCATCCGCCTCTCCGGCGACTGATCGCCACCGCGCGGGCTCAGGTGTTCCGGCCGCCGTTGACGCCGAAGACCTGGCCGGTGATGTAGCCGGCCTCGTCGCTGACGAGGAACGCGCAGGCGGCGGCGACGTCCTCGGCCCGCCCGATCCGGCCGACCGGCGTGCGGGCCGTCTGCTGCTCGACGTTCATCAGGCCGCCCTGCTCCTGTGCGCGCAGCATCGGGGTGTCGATGAACCCCGGCGGGATCGTGTTGACGGTGACGCCGCGCGGCCCGAACTCCAGGGCGAGCACCTTGGTGAGCCCGAGGATCCCCGACTTGGCGGTGACGTAGGAGCCCAGCCGGGGCGTGCCGCTGTGCACGCTCGACGAGGAGATGTTGACGATGCGCCCCCAGCCCTCGGCGAGCATGTCGGGCAGGACGGCCTGGCAGCAGTAGAAGGTGCCGTTGAGATTGACCGCGAGCGACTGCTCCCACATAGCGTCGGTGATCTCGAGGAACGGGCTCGGGCGGGTCATCCCGGCGTTGTTGACCAGGATCGTCGGGCGGCCGAGCCGGCCGCGGGCCTCGGCCACCGCCGCGTTGACCGCGGCCCGGTCCGCCACGTCGGCGGCCAGGCCGAGCGCCTTCCCGCCGGCCTCCTCGATGGAGCCGGCGACCGCCTCGGCGGCGGAGCCGTCCAGGTCGAGGATCGCGACCAGGGCCCCGGCGGCGGCCAGCCGCCGGCTGACGGCCTCCCCGATGCCCGACCCGCCGCCGGTGACGACCGCTGTGCGCCCGCTCACTGGATCGGCTCGTCGCCGGCGAGCGTGATGCGGTGCATCCGGCGCGGCACGGTCTGGTCGAACGGGCGGACCCGGTGGACCAGCCCGCGGTTGTCCCAGATCACCATGTCCCCCGCCGTCCACGAGTGCGAGAACACCCGGTCCGGCGCGGTGGCCCGCTCCTCCAGCTCGTCGAGCAGCGCCCGGCCGTCCTCCCGGCTCATCCCGACGATGTGCGACGTCGTCGAGCCGAACACCAGCGAGCGCCGGCCCGACCGGTGCTGCCACACCAGCGGGTGCTCCCGCGACGGCCGCTTCGCCCAGTCCGCCAGCTGCTCCGGGGTCGGGTTCGGGTACGCGGGGCGCACGATCGCCTCCAGGGTGTGGACCACCCGGAGGTCGGCGAACCGCTCCTTCTCCGCGTCGGTGAGATCGTCGTAGGCGGCGTAGGTGCTGGCGAACTCGGTCTCGCCGCCCTGCTCGGTGACCACCTCGGCGGTCATCACCGAGGCCTTCGGCGGGATGTCGTGGTCGAGCGCGCCGTCGATGTGCCAGGCGACGTTGCCCCGGAAGTACTCCGCCCGCGGATGCGAGGGGTCCCAGTTGATCTCGTTGATCTCCGGGATGTCGTAGGGCGGGGAGGTCGGGAAGGAGATCAGCTCACCCAGCCGCCGGCAGAACGCGACCTGGGTGGCGGGGTCGATGTTCAGCCCGCGGAACAGCAGCGCGCCGTTCTCCTCGAGTGCCGTCAGGCACGCCTCGGGCAGGTCCTGGTCGTGGAGCAGGCGCTCGGCGTCGACGCCGAGCACCTCCGCCCCGACCTTCTCCCCCAGCTTCTCCGTGACGATCGCGGTCATCGGTCGTGCTCCTCTCACCGTCGCGTCACCGGCGCGGCGCCGGTCCGGCGGGTCACGCCGCGCCGGCGCCGCGCCGGCGCCGTCTCATCAGGCCGGGGCCGGGGCCGAGGCCGTCTCGTCCGCCAGCCGGCTGGCCGCCAGCTCGCGGAGCTCGGCGGACTTGATCTTCGCGCTGCCGGTGACCGCGATGTCCTCCTCGCGGAAGAAGAGCACCCGGCGCGGCACCTTGTAGCTCGCCAGCCGCTCCCGCAGGAAGCCGCGGATCTCCTCGGCGTCGAGGGTCACGCCCTCGTGCGGGACGACGCAGGAGACGACCATCTCGCCGAGCGTCGCGTGCGGGACGCCGACCGTCGCCGCCACCTTGACACCGGGGTAGGTCGCGAGGGTCTCGTCGACCTCCCGGGGCGAGACGTTCGCGCCGCCGGTCTTGATGATGTCGGTGAGCCGGCCCTTCCAGAACAGCAGGCCGGCGTCGTCGACGTGGCCGCCGTCGCCGGTGCGGAAGAAGCCCTCGGCGTCGAGCGTCTCGTCGAGCGGGATGCCGACGTAGCCGAGCATGAGCGTCGGCCCCTTGACGCAGATCTCGCCCGGCTCGCCGCGCGGGACGACGGCCCCGCCGAGCGGGTCCACGATCTTGATCGTCACGCCCGGCAGCGGCTCGCCGCTGCTGTCCCGGTGCAGCTCCGGCGGGCTGTTGGCCGGGAAGCAGGTGGTCAGCGTGAAGGTCTCGGTGTTGCCGTAGGCGTGCCCCGGCTCGTCCCACCGGGCGGTGACCGTCGGGTGCCGCGCGATCGCGGACTTGACGTCCGCGAAGCGCATGCTGCTCAGGTCGACGTCCTGCCAGTTCGGCGCCGCCTCCAGCTGGGCCCACTGGTGCGGCCAGGCGAACGGGAAGTTGACCTTCTCCGCGTCCATCAGCTCGAGCGCCTCGGCGGGCAGGAACGTCGGCTGCAGGACGACGGAGCCGCCGCTGGCGAAGGTCCCGCCGAGCGCCATGCCGAAGTTCCCCGACCAGAAGAAGCCGTTCGCCGTCCAGCAGCGGATGTAGTCCTCCGGGCCGAACCCGTACATCCGCGCGAAGCGCCATAACTGGATGGCGACCCCGCGGTGCGAGTTCAGGATGCCCTTCGGCCGGCTGGTGGAGCCCGAGGAGAAGAACAGCAGCGCCGTGTCACTGGGCTGCACGGCCGCGCCGGTGGCCTCGACCAGTACGCGGGGCTCGGCGCGGCCGCGGTCGAGGAAGTCCGCCCAGGTCTCGAGCGCGCCGGTCGGCTCGCCGTCCCCGAGCACGACCACCCGGCGCAGGAACGGGAACCGGGCCGACTCCAGCGCGCCGGGCTCGGCCCGGGCGATCTCCGGCTCGAGCTCGGTCAGCACGGCCACGAAGTCCTTCTTCAGCACGCTGCGCTCGAGCAGCAGCACCGAGGCGGCGGAGATCTGCAGCAGGTCGTCCAGCTCGGACTGGGTCGAGAACGTGCTGAGGGCGACCGCGACACCCCCGGCGAGCGTGATGCCGAACACCGACGAGATCCACTCGGGGCGGTTCGTCATCAGGACGCCCACCCGGGTGTCCTTGCCGACCCCGCAGGCGCGCAGCGCGCTCGCCACCTCGATCGCGCGTTCCCACAGCTCACGGTAGGTCCAGCGCACTGTGTCCTCGGCGGCCCCGGCGGCCGATCCGTCTCCCGGGGTGCGCGCGACGAGCGCCTCGCGCTCGCCGTACCGCGCCGTGACCTCACGCAGGAAGCCGGGCAGCGTCAGTGCCCCGAGGCCCGGCTCGTCGCCCAGCGGCGGGCCCGACACGATCGACGGGGAACGCGCGGCGCCCGCGCCCTCCCCGGCACCGTTCGGTCCCGCCGCCGCCGTTCCCGTCCCGGCCGGTTGGGCGGTGAGCGGTTGCGCACCCATCGATCAGCTCCCGGCCACGCGGTCGCGCCGGAACGGCAGCTCGACCTCGGCGGTGCAGGTAACCAGCACGCCGCCGTCCTGGTTGGTGAGCCGCAGCTTCACCTGGACGAGCGGAGCACCCCAGGCCGACTCCTCCTCCTTGCCGACGATCTCGGCGTCGAAGTAGGTGACGTCGCCCTCGAACGCCGGACCGCGGAAGCTGGACTTGGTGTGGCGCACCAGGCCGTCGTGGCCGGCCCAGTAGGACAGGTAGTCGGTGCACCAGGCACCCATCGTGGCGCCGTAGCCGTAGGCGCGGGGCATGCCGATCTCGCCGGCCTTGTCCGCGTCGATGTGGCCGCGGGACGGCCCGACGTAGAGTCCGTCGCGCAGGCGCGGGTCGATCCGGGCGCCCTCCTCGTCGAAGCCGAAGCCCTCCGCCCAGCCCGGGTCCTGGTAGACCCAGGGGTCCTCGATGCCGGGGGGCGCCGTCCAGTGGAACGTGCCCCAGATGTTGAAGATGAAGGCGCGGTACTCGGTGGTGAAGCTGGCGATGCTGTGCGGGCCGATCACCCGACGCGGCAGGGTGTCGCCGACGCTGACGTCCTCGAAGGCGGGCGAGACGCCGGTGCGGTTCGAGTGGAGCCAGCTGTCGCGGAGCTTCTCGACCTCGGCCAGCTCGGCGCTGGTCCAGGTCTTCTTCGCGCCGAGCTGGCTCTCGTGCATGCCGCGCTTCTCCGCCTCGGCGGCGAGGTAGCGGATGGCCGTCGAGCGCTCACGGGCGACCAGGGCGCCGTGCTGGTTGCGGTGCGTGGTGTCCCCGCGGGAGAACATCGTCGGCCCGGCGAACTTCGTCTCCGTGACCTTGTAGTCGTGGAAGCGCCGTTCCTGGACCAGCTTGTCGCCGACCCGGATGGGGCTGCCGTAGAACCACCACTCCTCACCGCCGAAGAGCAGGTGGCTGTTGGGGATGTGCCCGACGCAGGCGGGCGCGCAGCCGTGGCCGTAGTCCAGGCCGACCGCGATCGACTGCGGGGCGACCAGGCCGCCGTACCGGGACTCACGCGCGAACTCCTCGTCCCAGTGCAGCGGGTTGGGGTAGTCCATCGCCATCACCCAGCGACGGATGTCCGTCGCGGTGCACGGGTCCCACAGCTGCCCCCCGCCGATCGGCAGGCCGACCCGGGGGTCGACGTCGGAGAGGTCCAGCTCGACCTTCGACTCGGTGGGCTTCTCGCTCATCTCGGCTCCCGCCCTATCGGTTGACGTCGACGACGACGCGGCCGCGCACCTTGCCGTCCAGCAGACGGCGGGCCGCCTCGACCGCGTCGGCCAGCGTGATCTCCTCGGCGATCAGCTCGAGGGCGCTGACGTCCAGGTCGCGGGCCAGGCGCTCCCAGGCGGCCAGCCGCGGCTTCGCGGGCGCCATCACGCTGTCGATACCCAGCAGCGACACCCCGCGCAGGATGAACGGCGCGACCGAGGCCGGGAAGTCCATGCCCTGGGCCAGCCCGCAGGCGGCCACCGTGCCGCGGTAGCGGGTCTGCGCGGTGGCGTTGGCCAGGGTGTGGCTGCCGACGGAGTCGACGACCCCCGCCCAGCGCTCCTTCTGCATCGGCTTGCCCGGCCCGGAGAGGTCGGCGCGGTCGATCACCGTCGTCGCGCCGAGCTGGCGCAGGTAGTCGGCCTCGTCGGCCTTCCCCGTGGCGGCGGCGACCTGGAAACCGGCCTTCGCCAGGAGCGCGACCGCCACGCTGCCGACGCCGCCGGTCGCCCCCGTCACCAGGACCTCGCCCTGCTCCGGCGTCACGCCGTGGGAGATCAGGGCGTCCACGCACAGGCTGGCGGTGTAGCCGGCGGTACCGATCGCCATCGCCTGGCGGGCGGTGAAGACCGCGGGCAGCGGCACCAGCCAGTCCCCGTTGAGGCGGGCGCGCTGGGACAGCCCGCCCCAGTGGGTCTCGCCCACACCCCACCCGTTGAGGACGACGCGGTCGCCCTTCTTCCAGTCCGCGTGCGTGCTGTCGGTGACGACACCGGCGAGGTCGATACCGGGCACCATCGGGAATTTGCGCACGACCGGCGAGCTGGCCGTGATCGCGAGACCGTCCTTGTAGTTCAGCGTGGAGTACTCCACCTCGACGTCGACGTCACCGGCCGGCAGCTGCGCCTCGTCCAGGCTGGTGACGGCGGCCGTCTGACCGGCCTCGCCCTTTTCGATCAGAATCGCGGAGAACATCGGAGATCTAGTCCTTCCTCAGCGCGCCGGTCGCCCGGCGCGCGAACCCTCACCTGTCGGGCTCTAGTAGCCGTGGATGCCCTTGGTCTCCAGGTACTCGTGGAAGCCGAACTCGCCCCACTCGCGCCCGTTCCCGCTCTTCTTGTAGCCGCCGACCGGCCCGCCGAAGTCGAACCCGTCGTTGATCGCGACCCACCCGGCCCGGATCCGCCGGGCGACGGCCCGCGCCGCCTCCAGGTCCGCGCCGGCCACATAGCCGGCCAGGCCGTACTCGGTGTCGTTCGCGAGCTCGACGGCGTGGTCCACGCTGTCGTAGCCGTGAATCGTGAGCACCGGCCCGAAGATCTCCTCCCGGCCGATGGTCATCTCGTTCGTGACCTCGGCGAAGACCGTGGGCTTGACGTAGAAGCCCTTGTCCAGGCCGTCCGGGCGACCGGTCCCACCGGCGACCAGCGTGGCGCCCTCGTCGATGCCCTGCTGGATCAGGCCCTGGATCTTCTCGAACTGGCGCCCGGAGACCACCGGCCCGATCGTGAACTCGCCGTTCGGGTCGCCCACGGTCACCTGCGCCGCGGCCTCGCGGGCGACGCTGATCGCCTCGGCCATCCGGGCGCCGGGCACCAGCAGCCGGGCCGGCGCCGTGCAGGTCTGCCCGGAGTTGCCCATCATGTTGAGGACGCCCTTGGTGACGTTCTCGGCGAAGTCCTGGTCGTCGAGGACGATGTTCGGGCTCTTGCCGCCCAGCTCCTGGGTCACCCGCTTCACCGTGGGCGCGGCGTTCTTCGCGATCTCGATGCCCGCGCGGGTCGAGCCGGTGAACGAGATCAGGTCCACGTCGGGATGCGCCGACAGCGGGACGCCCACGCTGGGGCCGTCGCCCTGGACCAGGTTGAACACGCCCGCGGGGACCCCGGCCGCCTCGAAGATCTCGGCCAGGATCTGCCCGGTGAAGGGCGACTCCTCGGACGGCTTGAGCACCACGGTGCAGCCGGTGGCGAGCGCGGGGAGGACCTTGACCGCGATCTGGTTGATCGGCCAGTTCCACGGCGTGATCAGGCCGCAGACCCCGATCGGCTCCAGGACCACGCGGGTGACCCCGCGCTGCTCCTCGAAGGAGAAGTTCTTGAGGATCTCGATCGCCGTGGTCAGGTGCCCGGCGCCGAGGCCGACCTGGAAGCCGTTGGCCAGCGCGGCCGGCGCGCCCATCTCCTCGGTCAGCGCGGTGGCGAGGTCGCCGGCCCGCTTCTGGTAGACGTCGAGGATGCTCTCCAGGACCGCGATCCGCTCCTCGCGGGTGGTCGCCGACCAGCTGGGGAAGGCGGCCCGGGCGGCCGCGACCGCCGCGTCGACGTCGGCGGCGGAGCCGAGTGCCACCCGGCCCGCGACCTGTTCGGTCGCCGGATTCACGACATCAAAGGTCCGCTGCTCGGCCGGCTCCGCCCACTGGCCGCCGATGTAGAACTTTAAGTATTCACGCATGACACCCTCCGTTCCTCTCCCGGGTCACTGTCACTGACCTGCGATGTCCGATGTGCGCGGCTCGGGGCCGCCGATCACTGCGTTCCCTCGGCGTACCAGGTGCGGAACTCGTCGTAGCTCGGCATTTCCTCGGAGTTGGCCTTCGGGTCGACCGCGACGTGGATGACGGCGGTCTTTCCGCTGGCGTAGGCGCGCTTGATGGCGGGGGCGATGTCCTCGTCGCGCTCGACGTACTCGCCGTAGCAGCCGAACCCCTCGGCGACCTTGTCCAGCCGGGTGTTCGTGCTCCAGTGGACGCCGGTCTCCAGCGAGCCCTGGCCGAAGGTGCGCTTGTAGACGCCGACCTCCAGGCCCCAGGCGTAGTCCACGGCCACCACGCAGACCAGCGGGAGGTTGAGCCGGGCGGCGGTCTCCAGCTCGGCGATGTGGAACTGGAAGGAGGAGTCCCCGGTGATCAGCATCAGGGGGCGCTTGCCGCCGTCGGCCACCCCGGCGCCGACCGCGTAGGGCAGGCCGGTGCCCAGGTGGCCGAAGTTCTGGTTCCACATCACGTCGTGCGGCTTGGCCTGCGAGTACGTCCAGCCGAAGATCGTGGTGGCGCCGCCGTCGCGGATCATGATGCCGTCCGGCGGGAAGACCTTGGTGGCCTCGACGATCAGCCGCGCCGGGTGCACCGGCGACATCCCCGCCGGGGCGGTCTCCGCGAGTTCGGCCAGCTGGGCGGCGTCCTGGCGGATCCAGCCGTCGAGCTCGGGGGTCGGCGTGCGCGGGGTGTCCTTGAGGGCGTCGACGAGCTGCGGGACGACCGCGCGCAGGTCCCCGACGAGGGGGACGTCGATCGACCGGTTCACCCCGATCGCCTCGGCGTCCTGCTCGANNAGGATCCACTTGCGGTTGGCCTCGNNCGCNACCCAGTGCCGGCCGCGGCCGTAGTGCACCGGCTCACCGAGCTCGGTGCCGATCGCCAGGCACAGGTCGGACTGGACCACCGCGTCGATCGACGCGGCGGAGAAGCCGTAGGGGAAGGTGCGGTCCTCCAGGCCCTTGATGAACGAGGTGCCCCCGGAGGTCTGGATGACCGGGCAGGCCATCGCCTCGGCCAGCGCGCGCACGGACTCCCCCGCCCGGGAGGTGTGCACCCCGTGCCCGACCAGCAGGATCGGCTGCCTGGCCGCGCGGATGTACGCCGCGGCCTCGTCGATCCGGTCCTGACCCGCGGTCTGGTCCACCAGCCGGTACGCCGCCGGCGGCAGGGGTTCCGGGACGTCGAGCTCCTCGAGGATCACGTTCGAGGGGTACTCGATGTACACCGGGCCCGGCGTGCCCGACAGGGCCTTGCGCAGACCCTGACGGATGATCTCGTCGGTCTGGTCGGGGTACTCGATGCTCGCGCTGTACTTCACCGACGGCGCGAACAGGTCGGCCTGCTGCACGAACTGGATCCGCCCCCGGCGGACCCGCTGCTCGGTGATCCGGGCCCGCTGACCACCCAGGAAGATCACCGGCGAGTTCTCGACCTTCGCGCACATCATCGCGCCGGCCAGGTTCGCGACACCCGGGCCCAGGGTGCCGATCGCCAGCGCCGCCTTCCCCGTCATCCGCGACACCGCCTCCGCCATGAACCCGGCGGACTCCTCATGGTGCGGCGACACCACGGTCCAGCCACGCTCCTGCGCGAGGTGGAACATGTGCACGAAGTTCGGGTCCGGAATACCGAAGATCGTCTTGATCCCCTCGGCCTCGAACAACTGGAGGATGCGCTCGTA
>NZ_KB891266.1 GCF_000373365.1 Parafrankia discariae | reverse complement strand
CGGACAAGAAACTCCGCACCATCGTCGCCAAGGCGAACGTTGCCTGATGCGGCACTAGCTCCGACAGGACACAGACGCCCACGACTGGACTGCACACACCCCAACGTGGGACTCGCGGGAGCGCGCCGGACCGGTCAGCGCTCTGCGCACGCGCGGAGCGAGATCGGAGAAGGCCGCGAAGACCCGGACTGGCGGCACCACCAGATCACGGGGTCAGCGTGCAGGACCCGTGAACGAGGATGAGGCTGCTCCAGCCCACGAGGGCGCTGTCCGCGGTGGCTTCCCGGCGGGACAGCGCATTCACGGATGCGGCCTGTCAGCGGGATCCGGGCCACGGGCGCCAGGTTCGGACTGCTTCGGTCCGAGGAGTACCTCGACGGCAGCGGCGACCGAGTCGGCGCTAACGTCTGGCACCGGGCCGGCGGACGGCCACGAATCGGCCCCGCGACCGCCCTGCAGCCACACCGTGCGCAGCCCAGCCGCCTGACCACCGGCGACATCAGCGGCCAAGTCGTCACCGATCATCCACCCACCCCCGCTAGTTCTACATCCACAGCGCTCGATGGCAAGCCGGAAGATCTCCGGGTCAGGTTTACGGACACCGACATCGCCCGAGATGCACCACCCATCGACCAGCCTGTCCAATCCAGAGTTTCGGATCTTCCCGAGCTGGTTGTCGGTCATGCCGTTGGTGACGATTCCGATCCGCCATCCGGCCCGGCGCAGCCGCCTTAGGGCATCGAGGTCCTCAGTTCGGCAGGAGACCAGCTCAGGCATGCGACGGCGGTACTGCTCCCACAACTGGGCGGGTGAATCAGACAGGCCGAAGTTCCGGCACACAGTGGCGAAGAAGCTGTCCTTCAGCCCCGAGTGGCGCGCGAAAATATCAACCAGCACGGGCAGTGCCGCGTCATGGAGTCCATGGGCAGCGACGAATTCTCGGGCCCAGACATGGAACGCCGCATCGCTGTCAATGAGCGTACGGTCCAAGTCGAGCAACGCCAGCGCCTGCACACGCCGATGATCCCATGCTTCTCCCGGCCAACAAGCCGCCGCAGGCGGCAGCCGATAGCCCGTGCTCAGGACCGCACAGCCGCCGTATCTAGAGGCAGGTCATGCGGGTGGTAGGCGGGGTTGTCAGACGAGATCATCTGGAAGGCGTCGCGCCGTTCAGCTTGGCGAGCCAGTCGTCGCGCTCCGCGGCCGACACACGTCGAGGGCATCGGTCTGACGCTCGGCCCGGAACTGGTCGAGCGTGGTGACGGCGATCCGTTACTGCTTGATCGTCGTGTCGGGTTTGGCGGCAGCCACGGACGCCGTTCTACCGTGGTGGGAGCGCCGTACAACAAGATTTTCGATCTACTTCGCAGCATAATTACAGGCCAGAGGACCGAACGATCTTCTTCGTAGGCATCGACGACCACGGTGAACTGGCCGTTCAATCCACCTTCTCCGCTGTGCTGAGCTGCGAAGGCGCTGGTCGGGCACGAACGGAAGCGCGCCAGTTCACCGCGGTGTCGCCGATCTTCCATCCACGTCGGCACCCGGGGCAAAGGGGGTGGGAGGTCGATGCGGAGCGCAGCCGCTCCGCGTTCGGAGTCGGCGCCCCGCTCGAGCAGCCGAATCACTGCCGCGTAGGAGTCGAGCCGGACGCGGCGATTGGAGCGGAACCCGCCGCAGTTCTCGGGGACCATCATGCTGGCGGCCGTACCTACGGCTTGGCCTACGCCCTGACGGCGGAACCCACGGAGTCACTGCGACCTGAACCGGGACAGCCTGCCGCCTGGTTCCGCCTCAACGACCTACCGCCCTCGTATTACCCGCTCGACCACCCGACGCTGCTGGCCTTCGCGAGTGACCTGAGATGCCGGGGGACACCGAGCCGCCGGCGTCACGAAGATCAAAATTGACGGTCCGCAGAGCTCGGCCCTGCTGTAGGCCACGGCTGCGGGGTTCCGCCACAGCCATACCCCTCCTAGCCGGCCTGGGCCGGCGGCGTTCTCACACCCGGGCCGGCGCCTGCGGATCGCCGGCGTCGGCGGCGCCCGCTCCGACCGGCGGGAGGTCTGGTCGAGCCGCCGCCGTGGGTTGCGAGTCCAGGCCGAACGAGGCGACGGCCGCCACCACGAGCGCTCCGGCCGCCACGTACCAGGCGTGCTGGAAGACTGCCTCGCTCGCCGCGCCGGAGGCGCGGCCCAGGATCGCCACCAGGACACTGATCCCGATGACCGAGCCGAGCTGGGTGACCATCGTCACGATCGCGCTGCCGGTCGCGGAGTCCTTCGGCGGCAGGCCGACCGTCGCCCGGGTGATCGCGGTCGGCACCGCCAGGCCGTAACCCAGGCCGAGGACCACCCAGGTCGGCAGGAACGCGGCCACGAACCGCGGGTCGTCGGTGACCAGGAGAATCAGCATGATCGTGCCGACCGCGGCGAGCAGCGCGCCCGCGACCGCGATCCGTCCCGCCCGCAGCCGGGTACGCGCCTGGAGCGTCTCCGCGACCGCCGAGCCGACGGCGAACATCACCGGGCCGGCCGTGGAGGCCAGCCCGGTGCGGATCACCGAGTAGTGCCAGTGACCCTGGAGCCACAGGATCGTCGAGAGCAGTTCGATCCCGAAGGCCACGAAGGCGACGAAGGCCACCAGGTTGGCGGTGGTGAACACCCGGTCCCGGAACAGGGAGAGGGCGATGACCGGCGCCGGGTGGCGGGCGGAGCGGGCCAGGAACCACGTCAGCGCGACCGCCGCGAGGACGAACGCGACGATCACCCGGGCGCTCGACCAGCCCCAGTCCGGCGCCTTGACCAGCCCCAGGGCCAGCGCGCCGATCGCGACGATGAACAGCCCGCCGCCGCGCAGGTCGGGCAGGTGGTCGTCGGCGTCCCGGCTGCTGGGCAGGTAGCGGGCGCCCAGCGCGAGCGCGGCCACCGCGACCGGGATGTTCACCAGGAACAGCCACCGCCAGGACGCCTCCACGAGCAGGCCGCCCAGCACCGGGCCGGAAGCGGCCGACAGCGCGCCGGTGGTGAACCAGATCTTCACGTAGGTGCCGACCTTCGCCGGCGGCGCGGTCAGCAGCACCAGACCGAGGCTGGCCGGGGTGAGCAGGGCCGCGCCGGCGGCCTGCAGGACCCGGAATCCGACCAGCACCCAGATGTCGCCGGACAGGCCGGCGCCGATGCTGGCGACGGCGAACACGATCAGGCCGAGCAGGAAGCCACCCTTGCGGCCGAACCGATCCACCAGGCGGCCGGCCGGTACCAGCAGCGCGGCGTAGACGATCGCGTAGCCGTTGAGCACCCAGCTCAGGTCGGCCAGAGAACCCGCATGGGTGCCGTGCCCGATGGCGGGCAGGCCGACGTTGGTGACCCACACGTCGAGCTGGGCCAGGAAGCTCGCGATCGACAGGATTGCCAGCAGCAGGGCCGGGGAGACGGGCCGTGCGCCGGTGCCCGCACGGCGCTGGCTCGGGATGAGCGGGACAGGTTGGGGGCTGGGACCAGCCCGGTCGGGCTGGGTGTCCTGCTCTGTCATGAGGTGGCTCGCATCTCGCGGTCGGGGCCCGGCGCATGCGCGCGGCGCCTGGTCGGCAGGGGACGCCCAACGATCTGGACTGTTCAGTAAAGAACCCTCAGGATTCTGGACTATTCCGCCAACAACGAGATCCGTGGTTACGATCGACCGATGGGGCGCCCACCTGGCTTCGACCGGCGAGAGGTGCTGGCGGCCGTCGAGCGTGAATTCCGCAAGAACGGCTTCGACGGGACGAGTCTCGACGACATCTCGGCCGCGACCGGGCTCGGCCGCGGCAGCCTCTACGCCGCCTTCGGCGACAAGCACGCGCTGTTCCTGGCCGCGTTGGGGGACTACTGCGACCAGGACGATGCGTGCGGCGCAGCCGCGTTGGCCGGCCCGGACGAGACCGCGATGGAGCGCCTGCGGGCCTATCTCATCGACTCGCTCGACCGGCAGCTGAACGACCCCGAGCAGCTGGCCTGCATGGCCAGCCGCTTCACCGTCGAGCTGGCCGGGCGCGACCAGGACGCCACGGCCCGGCTACGCCAGAGCTTCGAGGCGCAGCGGGCGGCCCTGGCCGGCTGCCTGCGGGCCGCGCAGCGCAACGGCGACCTCGATCCAGCGGCCGAGCCGGTCGCGCTGGCGACGTTGCTGGTCGTCGGCTTCCGGGGCATCGGCTCCCTGATCGGGATCGGGCTGGACCGGGGTGAACTTGTCGCCGTCATCGACGCGGCCCTGGTCGGCCTGCCCGTGCCGCCCCTGTCGGCCGCCGCGTCCTGACCGGCGCCGGCGCATCCACCAGGCCACGTCCGGAACCAGTTCGGGCAGGCGGCTGCCGCCTGGGCCCGAGGGCGACGACCCGCCTCAATCCCGCTGGGCCGGCGCGGCGGACCACCCGTCATCGGCTTCGTACCAGGACCGCAGGCAGTAGCCCGTAAGGGTCGGGATGGACTCCGTGCGCGAAGCTCATAAGCTCCAGCCGTACCGGTCAGAGGCGTAGGAGCACGAAGACGTCGCCGCGCGGTCCGTCCGGCAAGAACGCCTCCAGCCCCTGCTGCCATCGCGCCGCCAGCTTCTCCTCGTCGCGAACGAGAGCCTTCCCCGCACCGTCACCGCAGCGGTCTACGAACTGATCACCGGGCCGCTTCCGGACGCTCCCTACCGGGTCGGAAACCGGCTCATGCCACCGCTCGACGACCGGTTCAGCGCACGCCGCGGGACCTACCGGGTCATCTACCGCATCAACGACAAGGCAATGACGGTCACCGTCGTGGCCATCGACCACCGCCACGACGCCTACCACCGCTGACCACCCGAGCAACCGCGCACCTACCCGGCCTGACCCGACGTCTGACAGCTCGATAACCCGAATCATGAGGTTGAGCCAGCGCCAGTTACCGCTCCTCCAAGCACTGTGCCACGGGACTTCGGATCATTCGCTCGACAAACCTGCAGGTCAGACGCCCGAACGGTCGGCACGATAGGCGTCGATGACCACGGTGAACTGGCCGTTGACGGTTACGTCGGCGAGCCCGCCGGCGATGGCGCCCACCCCGGGCAGGTCGACGTGCGCGCGGACGCAGACAACGAAACGGGCACCCGGTTCCAGGGTGGCGGCGCCGTCGCCCGGGTTGCCGGCGCCGCAGTCGGCCCCCGGTGGGGCGAACCTGACCTCGGGCGCGCCGTCGATGCCCTGGTCGGTGAAGGCGAGCTGGGCGGCGAGCCGCGCGCGTTCGAGGCCCGCGGTCTCGCTCTGCGAGGTCACGAAGGCGCGCCCGGCTTCCCGCGCGGCCTGCGTCACGCCGAAGGCCGAGCGCTGGACGGCGAACACGGCCAGGAAGAGGTAGACGAACGGGATGAGGAGCACGATCGAGAGCCCGACGAACTCGATCATCGCCGAGCCCCGGTCGCGGTCCGCTCGCCGCGAGCCGTCTGTCGGGTCCGCGGCCTGTGCCGGACCAGCGGCGTCCGCGCCTGGAGCGGTCGGGGGGGCCGGGGGGGCCGTCAAGGCGTCTCCTTCACGGCGTGGCCGGTCACCGTCACGGTGACACCGTCGCCGAGTGGTACGAGGCTGAGCGGCACCACGACCGTGCAGGTCACCTGGACCAGGGGGATGTCACCCGGGCCGGCCTCCTCCTGCCCGGTGCAGACGGTGTCCGCGCGGCCGGGGAGCGTCTCGGCGATGAGCCGCTGGGCGTAGGTCCCGCCCTCGCTCGCCGGGACTTCCAGGTTGGCGGCGTGGCGCGCGCCCTCGGCGGCGTCCGCGGCCAGGGTGTTGCGCACGTGCAGGACCAGCCCCACCTGGATGACGCCCAGGATGAGCATCAGCAGCAGCGTCCCGACCAGGACGAACTCGACGATCGCGGACCCGCCGTCACCGGCACCGGTCGCCCGGTCCACGGACCCGCCGTCACCGCGCCCGTGATCCGCGGAGTCGTTCGGGACGGCCGGCCCACCCCGACGCCACGGGAAGCGTGGCGGCCACCTGCGCACAGCCGGGATCGTTCAGTCGCCGGCGATGCCGGTCACCTGTTCGATGGCCGAGGTGAACAGTGTCTGCAGGGCCGGCGTCGCCAGGGTGGTGATCGCGACCACCAGCGCGGCCGTCATGACGGTCACCATCACCCAGCCGGGCACGTCCCCGCGGTCGGCCCCGCTCGGCGCCTGCCGCTCCCGCCGCGCCGCCCAGCGCGACACCGACCCCGCCACGGCCGACCCCGTCGCGGTCGCCCGTCCCACGGTCGCCCGCACCGCGGCCCGGCCGCCGTCCCGGGCCCTCGCTCCGAACCTGCTCATGGTCCCCTCCCTCATTTTGGCCATTTCGAACTGATGCCGCGGGTCACTGCGCGATCACCGTGAAGCTGACCAACGCCGGGTAGAAGGCGAAGATCACCGTTGTCGGCAGGATGAGGAAGACCACCGGGATCATCATCGCGATCTCCTTGCGCCCGCCGGCCTCGAGCAGCTGGCGTTTGCCCGCCTCGCGGACGTCCACCGCCTGCGCCCGCAGGACGTCCGCCAGGGGTGTGCCGCGCTCGATGGCGACGGCCATGCCGTCGACGAACCTGGCCAGCGGCGGTAGCGACGTGCGGGTGGCGATGCCTTCCAGGGCCTGCACGAGGGAGGCGCCCGCGTGCGCGTCGGCGAGCGCGAGCCGCAGTTCCGTTCCCAGCTCCCCGTGGGTGAGGCGGCTGACCCGTTCCAGCGCGCCGATCGCGGACTCCCCCGCGGTGACCGCGAGTGCCAGCAGCTCGGCGACGGTGGGGAACTCCATGAGCATGCGGTCCTCGCGCTCGTGGATCGCCCGGGTGAGCCACCAGTCCCGCGCCAGGATGCCGCCGGCGGCGCCGGCGACCACCAGCGCGATCCCGACGAGCGCGGGTGGCCCGACCCCGAGCAGCGTGCGCATCGCCAGGACGAGGGCGCCGAGCAGGGCACCGGCGACCGCGCAGATCACCTGTTGCACCCGGAACTCCTCGACGGGGGTGCGCCCACCCGCCTGGACGAGCCGCCGGTTGAGGGCCACCCGGCCGCCGAGGAAGCGGTCGAGGCGGCGGGCGGCGTCCTCGACGAACGGCCGGGCCAGCGCCTCCGCCGCTCCGAGCCCGAACCGCGCGGCCCCGCTCCCGGCCATGGCGGGACGCCCGCCCGCCTCCCGCGCCGTGCCGGAGGAGCCCGGCGCGGACCGGCCGCCTCGGCGGGCGCCCTCCGCCAGCAGGCGCGACGGGGTCGGCGTGTCGCGCAGGTAGGGGTCGAGCCGGTCCGCCAGCCGCACCTTTCGCGCGGGCGGCGACCGGTAGATCACGATGACGAGCCCGACTCCGAGGAGGAGCCCGAGCAGCGCGCCCGCGGCCACCGTGCTCATTGGGCCGCCCCCGGCTCCCGGCCCACCCGTCCGTCCGAAGATCCGTTCACGGTCGCAGCACCCGTCCCTCCTCGGGCAGGCGCCCGATCCGCTTCATGAGCAGGTAGGCCAGGACGGAGACCCCGGCGCCGCCGAGGAGCACCAGCACCCCGGTGGGGCTGTCGTAAGCCTGGATGTTCTCGCCGCGGCTGGCGAGCAGGAGCAGGACGATCCACGGCGCCGCCATCGCGAGCCGGGCCGCGTTGACCGTCCAGGCCTGACGGGTCTCCAGCTCGGCGCGGGTGCGGGCGTCCTCACGCAGGAAGGTCGACAGGGTGCGCAGCAGCCGGCCGAGGTCGGTGCCGCCGACCTCGCGGGTCATCCGCAGCGACTCGATGATCCGGTCCGCGACGGGGTCGGCGAGCTCGTCGGCGAGCCGGTCGAGGCAGGTCGAGAACGAGCCGGTGGCGCGGTAGTCCTCCCCGAACCGGCTGAACGCCGGGCGCAGCGGCGCCGGGCCGCGGACGCCGACCGCGGCCAGCCCCTCGGGCAGCGACATGCCGGCGCGCACCGCGCTGGCGAGGTTGTCGACGACGTCGGGCCACAGCTCGCGCAGGTCGTGCATGCGGGCCCGGCGCCGGCGCAGCACGAGCTGGCGGGGCAGCGCCGAGGCGAAGGCACCGAAGGCCACGGCCAGCGAGAACGTGCCGGAGAAGACCAGGACGACCAGGCCGGCCACCAGCCCCAGGGCGGCGCTGATGAGGACGAACTGGTGCGCGGTGACGCCGCGGATCCCGGCCTGCGCCAGGGTCTCGCGCAGGTCGCGGGCCCAGGAGGCCTCGGTACGCCCGCCGCCGGCCCGGGGACGCCCGCTCGCCACGATCAGGAAGAGGCCGAGGCCGAACAGCAGGCCGAGGAAGATCCCCATCAGCGCTCGACCGCGATCTGCGCGTACGCCCGCTCGTGCTCGCTGGGGGCGAGCAGCGCCGGCAGGTCGTAGCCGGCGCGCAGGTACCGCTCGGGATGGGGCGGGAACCCGTCGGCGCGCACGAGCGTGTTGCCGCGGGTCCGGAAGATCTGGGCGATCTCGACCGTGTCGCCCTCGGTGCGGCCCGGCAGCGCGGCGATCTCGGTGACCCGGCGCCGGCCGTCCGCCTCCTTCGACAGGTGGACGACCAGGTCCACGCTGGAGGCCACGGTGGGGACCACGAAGGAGTGGGTGACGTTCTCGCCGGCCAGCAGCGGGAGGGTGCACAGTTTGGTCACCGCCTCGCGGGCGGAGTTGGCGTGCAGGCTGCACATTCCGGGCAGGCCGGAGTTGAGGGCGATGAGCAGGTCGAGTGCCTCCTCCTGGCGCACCTCGCCGACCAGGATCCGGTCCGGGCGCATCCGCAGCGCCTCCTTGATGAGCCGGCGCAGCCGGATCTCACCGGTGCCCTCCAGGTTCGCCTGCCGGGTCTGCATGGCCACCCAGTCGGGCGCGCGCAGCCGGAGCTCGAAGACCTCCTCGACGCTGATCACCCGCTCCCGGGCAGGGATGGCGGAGCCGAGGCAGTTGAGCATGGTCGTCTTCCCGGCCTGGGTGCCGCCGGCGACGATGACGTTGAGGCCGGAGATCACCGAGGCCTCCAGGAACATCGCGGCGTTCGGAGTGATCGTCCCCAGTGCGACGAGCTCGTCGAGGCTGCCGGCGGACAGGACGAACTTCCGGATGTTCACCGACCAGTGCACCCGGGTGATGTCCGGGATGACGACGTGCAGGCGGGAGCCGTCGGGAAGCATGGCGTCGACGAACGGGGTGGAGAGGTCGACCCGGCGCCCGGACGACTTCAGCATGCGTTCCACCAGGTCCTGTACCTGGTCCTGGGTGAGAATCGTGGTGGTCAGCTCGCTGCGCCCGTGCCGCGCGACGAACACCCGGCCCGGCTCGTTGATCCAGATCTCCTCCACGGCGGGATCGTCGAGATGGCGCTGAAGGGGCCCGAAACCGGCGACGGCGTCGTAAACCGAACGGACCGTCGCATCCCGGTCGACGACGGGTGGGAGATCACTGGTTAGCGCACGTTCCTCGTAGTCGGCGAGAACCGCGTCCACCAGCTGACGAATGAGGACCGGTTCCCGCTCCGGGTCGAGGGAACGCCGCCGGATCAGTTCACGAACCTCTCCTTCCACATGAGAGGTCGCGTCCGGCCAGCTCCCGCGTGCTGCCGCCACGGAGAATCGCCGCTCCTCATCCATATTCACGCGGCCAGCTCCCCACGCTTCGGACATCAGCTACGAAGCGTAGGAAGCGGGTCACTCGACATCAACCCTTCCAAGCAGGTACGCAAGCAACAACGTTCGCACAACCTCGGACGGCCGTCGGCGCCGGGTCGGACCACAACCAGCCACGCAGTGCGCGGGCGCCCACCAAACACCCGCATGGCCGTCACTTTCCGTCACGGATCTTTGATGCCGATCCGGCACCGGCCGCCGCTCCCCGGCGGGCCGCCGTCCTCTCCGGCAGGTGCATGCGACCACCCCGAGCCGCTCCCCGGTGAATGGAGACGGAAATCAGATCGGCGCCGAAACGCCGGCCGCGTACGCCACCCATCGATGCGCCGGAGCGGTAACCTGCCGGCGGTCAGAAATCCGTACGCCGCGCCACCACACAGGAAACCGACAACGCGCGGTCCGCGCCGACCGGTGGAACTCCCCCACACCACCTTCCAGGTCGCCGACCGCCGCCGACGCCTGCCTCGGGGGTCATTCACGTGCCCGGTAAGCCAACCTCCCGCCCCACCGAATGCCCACCGGGCACGGATCTTCCAGCGCCACCACCCCCACCGGCCACCGCACTGCCGGCCCCCCGACCGACGCCTTCCCGGGACCTCCGATGAACGCCGACCACAACGCGAACCCCGCCGACATGTTCGCAACCGCATGGGACGTCTTCCGGCGAATTGTCGACAACTGCCCGGTCGGGATATTCACCGCAGACGTCTCAGGTCGGCATGTCTTTGTGAACCGGCAGTGGTCCGTGTTGACCGGAGTTCCCCGGGACAAGGCGGTCGGACGAGGCTGGGAACGAGCCGTGCATCCGGAGGACGTCCGGACTGTCACCAGCCAGTGGCGCCAGCTAGTCACCGAGGGTGATGAGCTGACGGTTCAGATCCGGCTGCTCCGGCCGGACGGATCCGCCCGGCCGGCGATACTGCGCGCCGCGGCGGTCGTCGGCGAGAACGGCCACCGCCGCTTCGCCGGGACCCTCACCGCCGTGGGCGCTGCCGGAGAGAGCGCCGGCGGCGAAGGCGCCACTGAAGAGAGCGCCGGCGGGGAGAACGTCCCCGGCGGGCGGCGGCACGGGCCGGCACTCGGCGTACACGGCTCTGAGGCGCCGGACACCGCCGGGATCGATTCACCGCTCGGTGACGGCCTGGACGACCTGGACAGTCTGTGCTCGGACACCGTCGAGCTCCTGCGCGACGAGCTCGAACGCTTCGACGTGGTCACCGACGACCTCTGGTATCCGCCCGACGGCGTCACCGGCCACGGCCGGCCGGGCTGGGCGGTGCCCACGCCCCGCCGCCCGCTGTCCACCGAGTTCGACCCGCCGTTCGTGGACCCGCCGTTCGATCGACCGTTCCCCGAACCGCCGTTCAAGGATCCGTTCAAGGAACAGCCGTTCCCCGGGTCGCCGTTCGCGGAACCGCCGTTCACCGGACAGTCGCCCGGTCCGGCGCGGGTCCGGTCAACCGGCCCGAACTCCCCCGGCCTGAGCTCCCCCGGCCCGGGGGCGAACGGTGATCGGGACGGCATCGACCCCGCCGGTGCCGATCTCTCCGGTGCCGACCCGGGCGGTGCCGACCGGCCGGGCTTTCCCTCGTACGTTCCTCGTCCGGGGTCGGCCCGCGGCGGCGCGCTGCCACCGGGAGCCGAGTGGCGGGCAGCGGTCAGCCCGCACGGAGGGCTGGCCGGGTCACCGCCGCCCCCCGGCCGCGCGACAGCGGCCGGCGGGCGGCCGGCCGCAGCTGGCGGCTTCGAGCGCCCGGTACCCGCGCAGCGGCCGGAGTCACAGATCGCGGGGCCGCCCCGAGGTCATCAGGCCGGCGGCGACGGTTCGTGCGGTTGCGCGCTCGCCGAGATCCGACGGCTTTCCGATGCCTGTCACGAGCGCGAGCGCTGGCTGACCGCGTTGCTGGCCGAGCTGCCCTCGGCGGTCCTCGTCGCCGACGCGGACGCCCTGGTGGTGGCCGTGAACCAGGCGTACTGCGACCTCTTCGAGCTGGCGGAGTCGCCGGTCGACCTGGTCGGCACGGACTGCCGGGCGCAGCTGCGCCCGATCCCCGGTCTGGTGGAGGACCCCGCGGGTTTCGCCGGCCGGCTGGACGCTCTCCTGCGCCGGCGCCGCACGACGCGCCGCGAGACTGTCATGTTCGCCGACGGCCGGGTGTTCGAACGCAGCCACATCCCGCTCGCGGGACCGAACGGGTACCACGGCCACCTGTGGCTCTACGTCGACGTGACCGATCGGCGCATCGTCGAGGCCGAGATCGAGGGTCTCATTTCGGGGCTCTGACCAGCCGCCCGCCGGCGGGACGAGTGGGCTCGGGTGTCCGGCCCACTCGTCCGCCCTCCGGTGCGAACGGTGCCTCAGGCGAGGCCGCTGTGGTGCCGGGCCTGGAGGTCACGCGCCTGACCGACCCAGTCGTCGGTGATGATCCGATCGCCGAACCCGTCCAGCTTCTTCGCGAGGCGGTTGACATCGGTGTCGCCCATCGTGGCTAGCTGACGGAACGTCGTGATGCCCAGGACCCGCAGCCGCGACTCGGTCACCGGCCCGACCCCGACGATCTCCTTGAGATTGTCGGTGGACAGCATGGGCTCGGCCGGGCCTCCCCACGACGCGCCCGAGAGGTGGAACCGGCCCGCCGCCTCAGGGCCCGTGTTCCACCCACCGGCGAGCGTGCCCACCGCCGGGCGCCCGGTCACGCCCGCCGAGGCCGCCGCGCCGACCAGCGCCGCGCCGATCAGCTCGAGGTCGTCATCACGGGACCCCGGGATGACCCGCACGAGCGGACCGGACTCGAAGGCACCGGGCCTCGTGGAGGTCAGGTGCTCCGCCTCGATCGACTCCCTGGCCCAGGTGAGCTCGTCCAGGCCGGCGACCGACTCCTCCACGGGCAGCGCCGCCGCGGCCGGCTCTTCGGTAGAAGGGTCCTCCGTGGCCGGTTCCTGATCGGTCGACGCCTCGTTCACCGTGTGGATCTCCTCCGGCTCGTCCGCCACCTGACCCGCCTCGCCCGTTTCGACCTCGACCTGGGCCTCAGCCACCGCGGACTCGACGGGCTCGACGGGCTCGGCTGTTGCGATGGCCTCGGGCACAGCAACGGATGCCGGGAGGAGCGGCGGCGCCGGCGAGGTTTCCTCCGCCTCGGCGATCCGGGCGAGGAGCTTGATCCGCTCCGCCGCCCACTCGGCCTGGTGCCGGTCGAGGCGGGTGCTCATCGTCGCGACCTGCCGCTGCGCCGCCTCGGCGTCGGTGCGGACCATGGCGAGCCGGGAGGAGAACCGGGCCGCGCGCGACTCCGCCTCTTCCAGTTGCTCACGCAGCCTGGCCGTCTCCCGGGCGAGGTCGGCGACGGTTGTGACCTCACCATGGTCGGTGAGCACGATGGTGTCCGGCGTGACGGGAACGTCCTGCGGCTGGGTGACGCTGGCGGCGCCCGCCCCGACCGCCGGAGCCGCGTGCAGCGCCGCCTCGATCTCACCGATACGCGACTGTGCGATCGCGACCTGCCGCTCGGCCGCCTCGACTCGCTGCTCGTAGTCGACGGCCTGCTGCTCCGCGGCGACGAGTCGGGCCGTCAGGCTCGTCTTCTCCGTGGCCCAGCGTTCCTCCTGGTCACCCAGGCGGGCCAGCAGGTCGGCGAGATCCGCGGGCCCGACCCGGGGCGCCCGGGGCGGCCAGGTGTCGTCGTCGAGCGGATGCCTGGACCAGGTGGCGTCCGTGTCCGCCACAGCCGGAACGGACTCGGCTCGGAAAAGATCGGCCGCGGCGAGATCGGTGTCGCGCACGACCAGGTCACCGTCGACGCCGGCATCACCCGTGGGTGTACCGCTGGATCGACCGGGAGTGGAGGCCGTGGTGGCACCCTCGCCTCCCGATTCGGCCTGGGCGGCCCGAGCCCGCGCGGCCCGGGCGGCCGCCCGGGCCGCGCGGGCCTGAGCGGCCTGCTGACGCCGAACCGGCGCGGCGAGGAAAACCCAGGCGAGCGCCGCGCCGACGATCATCGCCAGCAGTACGAACACCAGAATCTGCCCAGCGAGATAGAGCACGGTCCACCAGCCTCCTACGTCACGCCACAGATGCACCGAGATCAAGGAACGCACGACGGGACGCCCACGTCGACCCCGGGGAAGCCGCGGAACACGCGACGGACCAGCCGAAGCAGGACCATGCGCGCGCTCCGCAAGACGAGCTATTGGGCGACCAACCAGATCAGCAACAACACTATTCGGTGCGTTGATCGATGTCCGCCGTGGGGAGTCATGAGCAACACGAGGACGACAAAGCTCCTCGGATCCATCGACCCGCCGCCCACCTACAACAACATCCGACCAACGGACATGCTCTGCTTCATCTTTCAAAGGTCAATCAAACGACAAACATCGACCCTTGATTGTTGCCTGATTGTCATCACACCCACTCCCGCTCGTCCCGCGACGACGGCCGACGTGGGTGTTACCAGCGGCGACGTGACACACCCGCGGCCGCACGGGGGCCGAAGACCACGGACGGCGGACCACAGACGGAACCCACGGCGATGGAGCCGTGGGCGGTCGGGGCGGGAGCCGGGGAAGGCGGCGGAGGCGGAAGGGGCCACGGCCTGGAGGCAGGAGCCGGCGGAGGTGGGAAGCCTCCGGTCAGAGCAGGTCTGGCAGCTCCTGCGTCGCGAACCAGAGGAGTTCGAACCCCTCCGCGCCGTCGACGATGAAGGCCGCGTCGTCACTGCCGAGGTCGGCCTCCAGCACGGCCGCGACGGCGGCCCGCACCGCGGCCCGGGCCTCGGCGTCCGACGGGTCGTCGGAGTGAACGGCCTGAACGGCGGCCAGCGGCACCGACTCGACGATCTCGACCGCCCCCCGGTCCAGGTCGTCGCGGACCCGCACCAGCCGCTCGTCGACGTCCGCGGCGAAGACGAAACGCCGCGGCGGCGACCCCGGGTCGGCGTCGAGCAGGCGCAGGCTCGCCCGGGCCGCGTCCTGCAACGCCGCGAACTCCATCTCCTCCATGTCGGACTGGCTGTACCACTCCCGCACGGCGGGAGTGACCGCGAACGCCATGCCGGGCGGCACCTTCCGCTCGTGCAGCACCGCGCGGGCGGCCGTCAGCGTCGAGGGAAGGTAGACACGCATGTGCCCAGTGTGGCAACCCGCCGTCAGCCGACCAGACCGAGGTCCGCCTTCTGGTCGACTGTGGGCGCCGCCGCCGGCCGGTCGAGCGCCTCCCGGGCTCCGGCGCGACGTCCCGGACCGCCCGCGGTGGCAGCGGGGTCCCCGGGGCCGGTCGTGGTCCCCGCCGCCCGCGCGGCCCGGATGGGGCGGGTGGGGCGGGTGTCGGTGCCGAACACGGTTCGCAGCGTGGCGACCGAGGTACGCAGGGAGGTCTCGAACACCTCCGCGCGGCGCGTCAGGTCCATGACGTTGCCGCCGATCACCTCGAGGTCCTCCGGCCCCGGGCACAGCACTCTCACCCGGGTTCCGGCGGCCTCCAGCAGCTCGATCTCGCGGGTCAGCCGGCGCGTCGCGGCGCGGCGCATCTGCCGCTCGACCCGGGCGATGGCGCCGCGTGGCCGGTCGCTGTCGAAGGAGCAGGCCGGCGCGAGCACCAGCACTTCGTCCAGCTCCTCCTCGGCCAGCAGGTCCAGGGACGCCGGTGATCTGGTGCCGCCGTCCACGAAGCGCCGGCCGGCGATCTCGATCGGCGCGTACCAGCCAGGGATGGCGCACGAGGCCATCACCGCGTCGGGCAGGGTTGCCCGCGGCGCGTCCGGGGAGCCGAAGAGCACCCGGCCGCCCGAGTCGAAGTCCATCGCGACGATGCGCAGGCGCGGGGACCGCGGCCAGCCGTTCGCGGCCAGTGAGACGGACTGGCGTCCCCGGCGGGCGCCGGGGGGCACCGCGGCCGAGCGCTTGGCGGCCAGCGCGTCCAGCGGACGCTCGATGCGGGCGGTCGCCTCGGCCACGAGATCACCGATGGCGGCGATCTGGCCACGGCCCTGTGGGAGCAGCGCCGCCAGCGCGACCATCGGTGTCGCCTGGCGCGGATGCAGCGCGGTCGTGGTCAGCAGTCGAGGGGAGCCCATCCGCATCCGCGGCCGCGGCGGCAGGGACGCCCCGAGATCGCGGTAGTCCAGCACGGGGTAGCCCGGCTCGAAGATCCCACGCTCGGAGTTGACCATCACGTCCGCGCCGACCCCCAGGCCGAGCAGCGCCGCGATGACGGATCCGGCGGACGTCCCGAGCACCAGGTCGTGCCCCCGGACGTCGATGGACCGCTCGGACTCGACGGCCCGTAGCGCGCCGATCATCCAGGCCGAGCCGAGTACTCCGCCGGCGCCCAGCACCAGCCCTCTGCGCGAAGCCCGCTTCCTCGGCATTGCGTCACCTTTCGACACGCGGTGCACCCGGCCACGCACACGGGTCGTGGTGCGCGTACGACACCGATGTCGCCGCTCCCGCGCGCGGGCCGTCCGCGCCCCATCAGGTACAACCGGGCCGGCCCGGCAGTTGTGCCAGCCCTCGGCCCGCCCCGGCCCGCATCGACGCGGGGTGCCGTGGCAGGCGGCGCGACGCCTACTCCGTCGGCTCGCTCTCCTCGGGGAAGCTGGTCTCGAGCACTCCCCACGCCCGCAGCCGCTCGGCGAACTCCTGCGGCGTCGTGTCGTGCAGCAGGGCCAGCGCCCGGACGTCTCCGTCGCGGATCGACAGCACATGCCCGGCGTAGTCGTCACGCTGGCGCTGAATCTGCGCGACCCATCTGCGCACCAATGCGGACGAATCAGGCGGAGCTTCGGCGAGCTTCTCCAGATTCAGTACGGTACGGGGCCTGCGTTCACGCGGCGGCAGCTGATCCTCGTTTGGCAGGAGCGCTGACACCGGAACACCGTAGAAACCGGCGAGCTCCGACAACTGGTGAACACTGATCATTCTGTCGCCGCGCTCGTAGGAGCCGACCGCGGCGGTCTTCCACCGACCGCGCGACTTCTGTTCGACGCCCTGCAGCGACAACCCCTGCTGGATCCGGATTGCCCGTAGGCGACCGCCCACGGCCTTCGCGTACTCCCGGCTCACCCGACACACCCCCAGCCGTCTCGAACGAGCATCGACGTGTCTCCGTCACCACGCTGAGCTGGGTGGCGACGGTACACGCACACACTAACTTAACCTCCCCGAAAGAGACGGTTCACCATCCGACAGGTCATTGATACGGATCGCGGCGAGTCCGCCACTCAAGCTGGATACGGTTTGCACGAGTTGCAGCAGGTTGCTCACCCCTGGACATGGTTCCCGACCCCCTTATCACCCAATGCCAGTGCTTCGCCACTACTCGCGGGGAACCGTTCGACAATTCGATGCCCCCGAATCGCTCCCCGTAACCGCGACGGACGCGGTCCGCCGCCACCGAGGGCCACCAAATGTCGCAGCAGCCTCCGCGGGACGGACGAAATCCCCTGGACTGAGCCAAATTTCGCTCAAGAAGATTCTTGATGCCAGTTAGGCACACTCCGGAGGAACGACTTCGGGAGACCGCCCGCGGTCGGCGTGTCAGGGCGTGTCGGGACGGCGGGCGACAAGCCGCCCGCCGGGCTGGAACCGGTCGGGCGGGGCGCCGCGGAGCCCGGCTGGTCCGGGCTTGGTCCGGGCTGATCCGGGCCGGTCGCGCGCGGGGGTCGCGGGGGTGGCTTCGGGGATCAGCGCTGGGCGCGGCGCAGCGCGGAGCGGCGCCGCCGCCCGACCCCGGACGCCCCGGCCAGGAACGCGGCCAGATCCCGCACCGCGAGCCGGGCCGGCGAGGTCGGGGCAATGTCACGCAGGAGCTGACCGGACGCGGCCGCCGCGTCCAGGCCCGCCAGGTCGTAGGGGACGAGCGCGACCGGTTCGCGGCCGGTGTGCCGGGCCATCGCCCGCGACACCTCACGGCGCGGGTCACCGCCCACCACCGAGCCCCGCAGCTTGTTGACCACGATCAGCGGATCGGCGTGCGGAACCACCTCACGCAGCTCCGCCAGCCCGCGGACGAAGCGAACCAGCCCGACCGGTTCCGCCGACGCGACGGCGAGCACCGAGTCGGCCGCACCCAGGACGGCCAGCGTGGCCCCGTTGCGCCGCGGCGCCGCCGTGTCGAACGACAGCTCCTCGTCCGTCTCCAGGCAGAAGCCGCAGTCGACGATCACGAACGACGCGAGCCGGCGCGAGAGCGTCAGCACCGTCTCGAGGGAGGCCGGTCGCAGCTCCGGCCAGCGGGACGGCCGCGAGATGCCGGGGAGCACCCGCAGGCCATTGCCGAGATCCCGGCACAGCACCGCCAGGCGGGGGACGTCCAGCAGGCCCTGGTTCGCCGAGCGGGCGGCCGCCGCGAGGCCGGGCGCCTCCTCGAGCAGCCCGACATGCTGGCCCACCGAGCCGCCGTACGAATCCGCGTCGATGAGCAGGGTCGCCGCGCCGAGGGCGGCGAGCTCGGCGGCCAGCCCCAGCGCGATCGTCGTCCGCCCCGGCGAGCCCACCGGCCCCCAGACCGCCAGTACCCGGCCCGCGCCGGGCTCGCCGGGCTGGGCCGGGTCGGCCGCCGGCACCGCCGGGGCGAGCGGGTCGAAACCCATCAGCGGCTCGCTGAACGCCGCGGGCAACGCCGGTGGACCGGCGAGGTCGGCCAGTGCGCGCGACGCCTCCACGACCGCGCCCGCCACCGCCTCCGCGGTCGCGTCCGCCGGGATCACCGCGACGACGCCGAGCTGACGCAACCGGCGGTCGGCGTCCTCGTCCCCCGGCGCGATCAGGCCCACGACGGCCACCCCGGACGCCGCCAGCCGGACCAGGGCGTCCCGGTCCAGGCGGCGCAGATCGGCCGACAGCAACGCGGCCCGGGCCGCCCCGGTCGTCGCGGCGGCGAGCAGATCGGGCAGGTCGACACACCGGCGGACGACCGTCACCCCGAGGTCGCGACGGTCGAACGCCGAGACGAGGCCGGCCTCGACCACCGAGTCGGTGACGGCGGTCAGGATCGGCAGGCTCACCGACCGTACCCCGGCGCGGAGGACGGGCCGCCCGACCCGACCTCGCCGCGGGCGTCCCGTTCCAGCTTGACGACGTCCACCCGCTCGCTCTGCGACGCCGCCACCGCCCGGATCGCGTCATCCACCGGAACCCGCAGGGACAGCGACCGGTCGCCGCTGTTCAGCCTGTCCTGGGCGACGAACTCGACGTCGTGCAGCACCTGGATCTCGACGCCCGCGCCGGCCACCGCCGGCCCCTCCTGCGCGGGCTGCGCCGGATCACCGCTCCCCTCGGACGGCGCGGCGGCTCCCGGTTGGTACACGAAGACATCCACATGATCACCAGGGGACAGTTCGGGGACCCGACCGGCCTTGACGATCACTGGGACGAGCCTGGTCGCGGCGGCGCCCTCGCCGGCGAAGTCGGTGCCGCTCAGGAGCTCGCCCGAGCTGACCGGGCGGGCCAGGGTCGCGCCCAGGAGATCGCCGCGGCGGTCACCGGGGTAGTAACGGCCCGACGTCGCGCCGTCGAGGTGGGCGGTGGCCGTGGTCAGATCGCGGTCGACAACGATGTGGCCGGCCGGCAGGTCCGCGGCGGCGACCACCCACTGCCTGGTCCGGTCCGCGGTCGCGAACAGGCGCGCGCCGGCGACGACCGACACCAGCACCAGCAGGACGCCGATCAGCAGCCGCGAGTCACGCCAGCGGCGGCGCCCGAGCCGGCGCGCCGGGGGTGACGGCGGCACCGGCTCCGGTCGCGCCGGCGCGACGGTCAGCTCGGTCACCGGGCCCTCCTCACTCCTCGCCCGCGGTGATCTTCACCAGCGGTCGTCCGCACCGGCGGCGGCCTGTGCCGGGCCGGCGCCGCCCTGCCGGCCACCGAAGAACACGCCCCGGTCGCAGAGCGTACGTGGCCAACGACCGCGAACCCAGTCGAAACGGTGATACCGCATCGAGCCGTCACCGTCGCCGCGTTACGGCCTTTCCCCACATAGGACGCCTGGCTGGGCCCCGGCGATGCGCGGTGGCGACGATGGGGCACAAGGAAGTCGCCGGTCGGCCGCGTGCGGTCGCCGGCCGCCGCGCGCACTGGACCACGCCGAAGGACACCGGTCGACAGGCGCACGTCGAGGTGCGCGGTCGGCCGCCAGCCCCATCGATCGATATCGTGAGCAGTTATCCACAAGCCGAGGCATTCGAACGCGATGCGATGCGGAAAGTCTGATACACAGGGAAGACGCGCCGACCGTCACCGGAGAGGAGGCGTTGATGAACGACCGCTTCCTTCAGCTCAGCGACGTGGCGGAGATCCTCAACATCTCTGCCAGCCAGACGTACGCTCTCGTCCGCTCCGGTGAGCTGCCCGCCATCAAGATCGGCGGGCGAGGCCAGTGGCGGGTCGAGCGCAGCGAGCTCGAGGCCTACATCCAACGCGCGTACGAGCAGACCCGCGCCTTCGTGGCCGCCAACCCGATGAGCCGCAACGAGGCCATGCCCGAGGACTGACGGCCCAGCTCGCTCCGGCCCAGCTCACCCCCGGCCCGGCTCACCCCGGCCCGACCCGCCTTCCTCCGCCGTGGGCGCTCAGCCGCGGCGGATGAACGCGAGGCCCTCAAGGGGCACCGTCCAGCCGGAACGCACCTCGCCGCGGCGGGCGAACTCGCCCAGCGGATGTTCCGCGAGCTCGACGAAGTCCGCGCCGACGCGCAGCAGTGTCCCCGTCAGCTGCCCGCCGCCGAGCAGCGCGACCGCGCAGGCCACCCGGTCACGCACCAGGCCGCGCAGCACGTGGCGCAGGTCGAGCCGGGCCGCCAGACGGCCCTCGTGCCCGGGCTGCGCGGACACCGCCGGCAGGCCGCGCACCGCGAGCAGTGACGATCTCGGCACCAGCACCTCCGCCGGGCCACCCTCGGCGAGCAGGAGCCAGTCGACCCCGAGCCCGGTGAGCCGCCCGGTGACAGCCGCGGAGCCGGCCGCCGGCCCGCCCCGCAGCAGGCATCGCACCTCGGCGCCCACCGCCGGTCGCAACCGGTCGAGCAGGCGGAGGTAACCGGCCTCCCGGCGCGTCCGGTCGGCGATCTCCGCGTCGAGCTCGGCCGCCTCGGCTGCCTCCCACTGCAGCTCAAGATCCGCAAACAGGTCCTCCCAGCGCATCGTGGCGCCAACCCCCATCTCTACAGGTCAACCGCCACGACTCCGATCAGACGAAGCAGAGCGGATTGACATACGCCTTTCGGCGGGTTACACAAGCAAACGTAACCAAACGGCCTCTGCCGCAGTACGGCTCCCTGACCCCGAGCCGATTCGGAGGCCGAGATGGCTACGGACAGCAGCCATGCCCGGCCATGAGCGAGGCCCCGCGACACCGCGGGGTACCTCGCTCATGGCCGGGCACCGCTCCCATACCCGGACGGACGGTCACCAAGAATGATCTCAGGGGCGCGGCGGGACGCGGCCGCCAGGGTGGGCAGCGCCGTCCTCGCCCTCGGTGTCGCGGCGGTGCTGATCCTGCTCGGCCCACGGCTGGCGGACCTGCCGTCGGCCCCCGGCGACATCCCCACGTGGTTCACCGACGAGCCGGAACTGGCGTTCGCCAACTGCCTCGGCATCATCGCCTGGATCTGCCTGCTGTGGCTGTGCGCCGGGGTGGTGCTCGGCGTCCTGGCCGCGCT
>NZ_KB891265.1 GCF_000373365.1 Parafrankia discariae | reverse complement strand
CCAGCAGCACCCGGTCCGGCAGAGGCAACGCCCACGGCCGTCCCGGCCGCCCGTCGGCGATCCGGTCCCCGCCGCGCTGGGCGACGAGACGGACCAGTCGGCGGAACTGGGTCGGCTTCAACCCGGTGAACGGGAAGATCCACTGAGGGTCGGCGGCGGAGATGACCTGCACCCCAACATGATCTACCAGGCAGCCCCGAGGCCCGGCATCCGGGTTACGAAACAGCCTTTAGTCGGACCGACCCCAGCCGGACCGACCCCGGACGGACCCGGTCCGTCCGGGGAAGGGGACCCCGCCGGCTCCCGCGCCGACCGGGAACGTCGCCACCCCGGAGCGTGCGCGCCACCGCACCAACCCTCCCACCTGTGTAATGGGGTGGGAATGGGTCCGCAGTTCCCGGCGGGTGGGCCGCGCCCGGCGACGATGGACGGAACCGCCGTGCTCGGCGTCCGTCATGTCCCGTTCTCCTTCCGGAATTCAGAACCGAGATATAATCGCAGCGAACAGAGAATGCCTTCGGCTGGCGCGGAGCGGGTGGTGACCACCACACGGATCCGGTGTCGTACCGGATCTCGCCCAGCGGGCATCTCCACCCGGTCGACGTCTTCGTCCGTGGACTTCACCGAATATTCGAGGTAATAACCGCGGAAACATTGTCCACCCGCCGGTTGCGGCGCGGGCGAAGCCCCGTGTCGTGGACAACACGAGGGGCCGTCAGTGGTGCTGGTTGAACGTGACGAAATTCTCCGTCAGCTCGACCTTCTCCTGGCGGACTGTACGGCGGGAAACGGCCGCGTCGTGCTGGTCGACGGTCCGGTCGGCACCGGCAAGACGGAGCTCGTCCGCTACTGCGGCGCCCGGGCCACCGAGAGCGGCGTGACGGTCCGCGGCGCGACCTGCGCCCGCGCCGAGCACGTCCTCCCGCTCGGCGTGGTCGGCCAGCTCCTGCGCGGCCTGCCCGCCCGCGACGGCGGCGCCGGCCCCGCGTGCGCCGGTTCAGAGGGCGCGGCCGACCCGGACGCCGCCCGGGGCACGGACACCCCGTGCGACGAGGCGGCGCAGGACGGCTGCCGGGGCCGGGAGGCTCGGGCGGACGGGGTGGGCCGGGCGGCCCGCATCGCGGAGCTCCTCGACGCCGGCGCCGCCATCGCCGGCAGGCTGGGGTCGGATCCGGACCGCGAGCTGGCCCAGATCCACCAGGAGCTGACACTCCTCATCCTCGACCTCAGCAAGCGCGGCCCCGTCCTGTTGTGCATCGACGACGTGCAGTACGCGGACGTCCCCTCCCTGCACTTCCTGCTGCACCTGGTGCGCCGGCTGGGGTCGGCGCGCATCGCCGTGCTGCTCGCCGGTGACCTGGCCTCGCATCCGCTGGATCTTTCGTTCCGCGCGGAGCTCGTCCGCGCGCCCGAGTTCCGGTCGCTGCGGGTCGGGCCGCTCTCGCCCGCCGGCGCCCGCGACCTGATCGCCGTGACCGCGGCGGACGCGGCCATGTCCGCCGCGGCCACGTCCCCCGCGTCCGTCGCGGTCGCGGGGGCACCGCAGCCAGACCCGTACCAGGTCACAGGGGGCAATCCGCTGCTGCTGACCGCGCTGGCCCGGGGCGACCGCGGGCTCGGCCAGCCGGATCCGGAGGTCTTCGGCCTGGCCCTGCTGAGCTGCCTGCACCGCGGCGAGCCCGTCGCGGTGCAGGTGGCCCGGGCGCTGGCGGTGCTGGAGACACCGGCGCCCGACGGGGCAGTCCCGCCGGACACCGCGACGCTGGCGGGGATGATCGGCGCGGACGTCCCCGGCGTCACGCGTGCCCTCGACGCCATGAACGCCGCCGGGCTCCTCGACGACGGCCGGTTCCGCCACGGCGTCGCCCGGGACGTGGTGCTCGACGACCTGACGACGCCCGAGCGGACCGACCTGCACCGGCGGGCGGCGCGGCTGCGCCACCAGCAGGGCGCGCAGGCGGTCACCGTGGCGGCGCACCTGGTCGAGGGCAACGGCGTCCAGCCGCCGTGGGGCACCGGCGCCCTCGTCGAGGCGGCCGAGCAGGCGCTGCTGGACGGCCGGCCCGAGCGGGCCGCCGCGTGCCTGCGGCTCGCGGCCCGCTCCGCCGTCGGCGAGCGGGAACGCGCGGCGATCCGGGCCCGGCTCACCCACGCGGAGTGGCAGACGAGCCCGGCGGCCGCCGCGCGCCACCTCTCCCCACTGGTGAGTGCCGCCCATGCCGGCCTGCTCGAACAGCGGACCAACGCGGCCCTGGTCCGCCAGCTGCTGTGGCACGGCCGGTCGGCCGAGGCCGAGGAACTGCTGGCCCGGATGCGGGCCGCGGCCCAGGGCCGGCCCGACGAGGCTGCCGCCGAGGTGCACGACCTGGAGGTCTGGCTGGCCACCGTCCACCCGCCGCTGGCGCGCCGCCGCCGCGGGCCCGCCGCGGGCAGCGCCGTGCCGGCGGCCCCGGCAGCCGACTCGTGGCTGCGCTCGGCGGCGCTGCTCGCCGACGCGGTGGCCGCGGGCGGCCACCGGACGGGGCGCGAGCCGGGGCCCACCGTTCTGTCCAACACCGCGGCGGCCGGCGCCCCGGTGGGGTCCGGTCCCGTCGGGGCCGACCGGGCCGAGAGCGTCCTGCGTGACCTGCACCTGGCGCGGGCCGACCCGTGGGCCGGCGAGGTCGCGACGCTCTCCCTGCTGCTGCTCACCCGGGCGCCGCGGATGGACGCCGCGGTCGCCTGGTGCGAGCGTTTCCTGGCCGATCCCGACCTGGAGGACCAGACCACGCGGGCGACGGTGATGGCGGTGCGTGGCGCCCTCGCGCTCGAACAGGGCGATCTGGCGGTCGCCGCCGACCACGCCCGGGCCGCGCTGCGCCGGCTGCCGGCCAAGGCGTGGGGGGTGGCGATCGGCCTGCCGTTGGGCACCCTGGTGCTGGCCGCCACCCGGACCGGGGATCTGGAGGAGGCCGCGCGGCAGCTGGTCCAGACCGTGCCCGAGGAGATGGTCGCCAGCCGCTACGGGCTGGACTACCTGCACGCCCGCGGCCATTACCACCTGGCCGCGAACCATGCCCACGCCGCGCTCGCCGACTTCCTGGCCTGCGGTGACCTCATCCGGGGCTGGGGCCTCGACGCGGCGGCCCTCGTCCCGTGGCGCATCGGCGCCGCCGAGGCGTGGCTGCGGCTGGGGAACGTCGACCAGGCCCGGCAACTGGCCCAGGAACAACTGGGCCGGCCCGGGGCCACCCGGGTCCGTGGCCTGGCGCTGCGCCTGCTCGCCGCCGCCAGCCCGCCCGGGCGTCGGCTGCAGCCGCTCACCGAGTCGCTGGAGCTCCTCGAGACCACCGGCGACCGGCTCGGGCAGGCCTACGTTCTGGCGGACCTGAGCCGCGTCCACGATCATCTCGACCAGCGCCGGCGGGCCCGGCTGCTGCTGCGGCGCGCGCTGCACATCGCCACGATGTGCGGCGCGCGGCCGCTCGCCCAGGAACTCCTCGCGATCTCCGGCGACGGACGAGCCGTCGTCGGCCTCGGTGTCGACCAGGAGATGATCACAGGTCTGACGGACTCCGAGCGGCGGGTGGCGTCGCTGGCGGTGATGGGCTACACGAACCGGGAGATCGCGCTGCGGCTCTACGTCACGCCGAGCACGGTCGAGCAGCATCTGACCCGCGTCTACCGCAAGCTCAACGTCAAACGCCGCCAGGACCTCCCCGCGGACCTGTGGACGGACGCCACCCGCACCGGCTGACCCGGCGCGCGGGACGTCCCGCGCGCCGCACCCCCATCGGACACCTCACGGAGGAATCTTCATGGCGCAGCCCACGAGCGCGCTCGCGGCGGAGGTCGGGAAGTTCTACGACCACCTCACGACCTACCAGACCGCTCAGGACGAGGACCTCAACTTCCATTTCGGATACTGGGACGTGCCGCCGGACGGCGCACCGCCCGCCCCCGGCACGGACGTCGCCGAGCTCGAGGCGGCGGCCGAACGCCTCACCGAGGTGATGATCGAGAAGATCCGGGTCCGGGCCGGGGACCGGGTGCTGGACGTGGGCTCGGGCTCCGGCATCCCCGCCGTTCGCCTGACCCGTGCCACCGGGGCCTCGGTCGTCGGGATCTCGATCAGCCGGGAGCAGGTGCGGCGCTCGACCGAACGGGCGCACGAGGAGAATCTCACCGACCGGCTGGAGTTCGAGTACGCCGACGCCGCCGAACTTCCCTTCGGCCCGGATTCCTTCGACGCCGCCTGGGCGCTGGAATCCATCATTCACGTCCCCGACCGGGCCCAGGTGCTGCGGGAGATCGCCCGGGTAGTCCGGCCGGGCGGTCGTTTCGTCGCCACCGACATCTTCGAGCGTTCGCCCGTCCCGGCGGAGAAGCGCGGCGCGGTCGACAACTTCTACTCCGGCCTGCTGCTGGGGCCGAGTGTCCGGTTCGACGACTATCCGGCGCTGCTGCGCGGGGCGGGGCTGCGCCCGCTGGAAATCATCGACGTCAGCGAGCAGGTGATCGCGCAGTCGTTCCAGCTGCTCGCCGAGCGGATCCGCCGGGACAGGGAGAACCTCGACGACCTGCTCGGCGACGAGCTTTACCAGCGTCTCGCCAGCACGGGTGTGGACGGCCTCCACGAGATCGGCTACCTCGTCGTGGTGGCGGAGCGCCCAGCCGGATAACGCCCCATCCGGCGAAAGAGGGGGTGCTTAGGGGAGTTTGCCGGCGGCCGGCCGATGCCACCATTCGGCAATGTCCTCTTCTTCGCGTCCGTGGCTTTCCGGGAACGTCCGGACCACGCGGGCCTGTTCGTTCCGGGTTGAACCGCCGGGCCGGCCGCCCCTTCGGGGACGGCGGTTCGCCCGCGTCACCGCGGTGGCCGTCGCGGCCGGCCTGCTCGGGGTCGCTGTGACCGCCGCGCCGGCATCCGCGGCCGCGGAGCCGGGCGGCGCGGCCGAGACGCCGGCGGGGAGTGAGACGCCGGCGGCGGCCGGGACGCCCGCGGCGGCCGAGACGGCCGGCGCCCCGCGGGTGAGCGTCACCGATGTCGGCGCGCCGGACCGGCTGGCCACGAACCTCTTCCCCGAGGACCTCAACGACTCCGGAGTCGTCACGGGCTACGGCCTGCTCGGCGGCCCCCAGCCCTTCCAGGCGTTCACCTGGGCCGACGGAACGCTCACCCCGTTGAACGCGCCGAGCGCCGACCCGGGGGCGTTCAGCTTCCCGGTCGCGCTGAACAACCGCGGCCAGGTCGTCGGCTTCACCACCGTCGGCGGGACGGCGCACTCGCTGCGCTGGGACGGCGTGGACCCGACCGACATCTCCGCGGCCGGCGGCAACAGTCATCCGCTCGCCGTGAACGACGCCGGCCAGGTCCTGCTGACCGAGGGCGGCGGCGCGGCGCTGTGGACCGCCGGGAACCGGGCGGCGGTCGCGCCGTTCCCGGTCACGAACGCCGTGGGTCTCAACGGTTCGGGACAGGTGTTCGGCACCGGCCGGGCCGCCGGCGGTGACGCCACCGACCACGCCTTCGTCTGGACGCCGACCGCGACCACCGACGTCGGCCCGTTCGGTCTCACCACCACCACGACCGACCTCAACGACAGCGGCCAGCTGATCGGGTACGGCGCCCTGGCGCAGAGCCCCAACCGCACCCACTCCTTCGTCTGGACCCCGGCGCGGGCCGGCCGGCAGGCCACCCGCACCGACCTGGGCACCCTGGCCGGCCTGGAGACCGAGGCCCGCGACATCAGCAACTCCGGGCACATCGTCGGGCGCAGCGGCACCGCCTCCGGTTGGCATGCCGTGCGCTGGCAGGGCGGCCGTCTCGCCGACCTCGGCGTCCTGCCGGGCGGGACCTCCAGCGAGGCGCTCGCCGTCAACGAGACCGGGCAGGCCGCCGGCTGGGGCGTCGCCCGCGACGGGCGGCCACATGCCATCCTGTGGAAGCGGGACCGCCCGATCGACCTCGGGGTACCCGCTGGCTTCACCCAGAGCTTCGCCATCGACATCAACGCCGCCGGCAAGGTGCTCGGCTACGCGATCGACGAGACGGGCGGCGTCCACAGCTTCGTCTGGACGGTGACCGGGGGATGACGGACACGGAAACGGCCGCCGCGCCGGAGGGATCGGCCCCGCGGGCCTACGGCCCCGGCCGTGGCCCCGGGGCGCTCGCGCTCACCGACGACCGGCTCAGCCAGATCGTCGCCGCCCACCAGATGGGCGCGCTCGCGTCGAACAGGCGCGACGGCCACCCGCACCTGTCGACGGTCGCCTACAGCTGGGACCCGGCGGAACGCACGATCCGGATCAGCACCACCGAGGACCGGCTGAAGGTGCGCCTGCTGCGGCGTGACCCGCGCGCCGCGCTGTACGTGACCGCGCCCGACCACCTCTCGTTCGCGGTGGCCCAGGGCACGGTCGAGCTCTCCGAGGTGAGCTCGGTGCCGGGCGACCCCGCCGGGCGCGAGCTGCTGGCGCTGCAGCCACCGTTCGCCGACCCGGCGCTGGAGGGCGAGTTCCTGCGGAACATGGCGGCCGACCGCCGGCTGGTCATCCGGCTGCGTGTCAGCCGGCTCTACGGCACCGCGCTCGACATTCCCGGGCCGCCCGCCTGACCTCTCTCCCGCGCCGCCCGCGCAATGAGACAGGGGAGTCACAGGGGTGACCGGGAGAGTTCTCCCACTGGTACGTTCCGGAAATGGGTGTGACACTCGACGACAAAACACGGTCGTGGCTGGACGCGCAGAACCTCCCGGTCATCGCAACGGTGAACGACGACGGCAGTCCGCACTCCTCGATAATCCTGGTCAAGCGGGACGACGACGACCAGCTGTACTTCGTGACCCACGTCGGCCGGCGGACCGAACGGAACATCTCCCGTGACCCGCGGGTCAACCTGTCGCTCTACCCCCGGGACGATCCCTACACCTCCGTGGAGATCCGCGGGGTGGCCGAGGTGCTCGACATCGACGGGAACAAGCTGGCCGACGAGCTCACCCTCAAGTATCTCGACGAGCTGCACGACGTCGACGACAACACCAGGGTGGCCATCCGGTTCACCCCGCAGAAGGTGATTCACTTCCCCGACCCGAAGAACCCGCCGCCGCGTCCCCGCCCGCAGCAGTAGGTTCCTCCGAATACCGGCGTGAACGGGGCGGACGCACCTTCGCCAGAATGGTCCCGAGATGACGCGTTATCTGTTCGGGCGGTTCCTGCAGGGCGTCTTCGTTCTCTGGGCCGCGTTCACGCTCTCGTTCGTCGTGCTCTACGCGTTGCCGAGCGATCCGGCGGCGATCATGATCGGGCCGAGTAACTCCCTCACCCCGGCCGAGCTCGCGGCCCGCCACCACGAGCTCGGCCTGGACCGGTCCCTGCCCGAGCAGTACTTCGGGCGGCTGGGAGACCTCCTGCACGGCGACCTGGGCCGGTCGGTGCAGTCCGGCCAACCGGTACGGGAGCTGATCGCCGACGCCCTGCCGCAGACCGCCGCCATCACGGGGCTGGGCCTGGTGGTCGGGGTGTCCCTCGGTGTCGGTGTCGCGGTCGCGGCGACACTGACCCGCCGGCGCTGGCTGCGCCAGACGCTGCTCACCCTCCCGCCGCTCGGCGTGGCGGTCCCGAGCTTCCTCCTCGGTCTGCTGCTGCTGCAGTGGTTCTCGTTCCAGTGGCAGCTGTTCCCGGCCATCGGGAACAGCGGCTGGCGCAGCCTGGTGCTGCCCGCCTTCACGATCTCGCTGCAGCCCGCCGCCCTGATCGCGCAGCTGCTGGCGCGGAGCCTGGACAACGAGCTGCGGCAGAACTACATCGACCTGGCCAGGGCGAAGGGGGCCGGGCCGGCGCGGGTGAACGTCCGGCACGCGCTGCGCAACGCCGCGCTGCCGGCGCTGACCATCGCCGGCATCCTGGTGGGCGGGCTGCTCGCCGGCGCGATCGTGGTGGAGGTCGTGTTCTCCCGCAACGGGCTCGGCCGGATCTCCCAGGCCGCGGTCGACAGCCAGGATCTGCCGGTGGTGCAGGGTGTGGTCCTGCTCGGCTCGGCGGTCTTCGTCGCCGTCAACCTGCTCGTCGATCTGCTGTACCCGCTGCTCGATCCCCGCATAGCCCGGGACGGGAGCGCGGCCCGCCGTGCGCCGGAGGCGGTCGCGGCCGGTCCGGCCCCGTCCGTCACCTGATCCCCCGGAGGTCCCCGAAGGTGAAGTTCATCGGCCTGTCGGCACTCGCGCACTCGCCGGATCTGGAGACCGGCCGGCTGCCGTCGGAAACCGAGGTCGTGCGCCGCGCGGTCGAGACGGCCGTGCTGTTCGAACAGCTGGGATTCGACGGTTTCGGGTTCGGCGAGCGCCACCACCCCCCGTTCCTGTCGACGTCCCCGACCGTCCTGCTGGGCCACATCGCCGCGCTGACGTCCCGGATCCGCCTGTTCACCGGCGTGACCCTGCTGTCGGTCCTCGACCCGGTCCGGGTCGCCGAGGACTACGCGACCATCGACCACCTCTCCGGCGGCCGGGTCGAGATGATCATCGGCAAGGGTTCCGGCCCCCAGCAGGCCGAACTGTTCGGGATGACCCGGGACCAACAGCGTGACGCCCTCAACGAGAAGTTCCGCCTGCTGCACCGGCTGTGGACCGAGCATGACGTGAGCTGGCGCGGCACCACCCGCCCGGAACTGGACCGGGTGACCACCCTGCCCCGGCCGGTACCCCGCCCCGGCGGAGCCCGGCCGCGGATCTGGCACGGCGGCGGCACGTCCCCCGACTCGGTCGACCTCGCCGCCGAGTACGGCGACCCGGTGATGTTCTCCAACGCGTCCGCGCCCACCGAGAAGTACACCTGGCTGTCCGACCACTACGCCCAGCGCTGGGAGGCCTACGGCCGCGACCCGGCCGCGCTCTACACCGGCGCCGGGACGACCGCCTACTACAGCGCACCCACCTCCCAGCAGGCACTGGCCGACTTCCGGCCGATCTTCGAAGCCCGGCTGCGGGCCCAGAGCGGCATCGGCATGCCACCGGACTTCCCCACCCTGGAGGATTTCGTCGAGCGCAGCTCGGCCCTCATCGGCAGCCCCGCGCAGGTCATCGAGAAGGTCGAGCGCGACGCCGCCCTGCTCGGGAACAGCGCGCTGATCTTCAGCGTGGAGGCCGAGGGGCTCAGCCGCGACCAGCGTCGGGCCAGCTTCGAGCTGTTCGCCACCGACATCGCGCCGACGCTGCGGACCTCCGTCCCCGACCCGCCGTGGCCCGCCGCGTGACAGGGCCCGCCGCGTGACAGGGCCCGCCCAATGACCGGGCCAGCCGAATGACCGGGTCCGCCGCGTGATGGCGGGCGGGGAGTACCGCATCGCGGTGGACGTCGGTGGGACCTTCACCGACCTCGTCCTGCGCCGCCCGGACGGGACGGAGGCCGTCCACAAGACGAGCTCGGTCCCGCGGAACCCGGCTCAGGCGGTCGTCGCCGGGCTCACCGCGTTGGCCGCCGCCGAAGGGCTGGCGCCGCACGAGCTGCTCGGCCGTACCGGGACCCTCGTCCACGGCACGACGATCACCACGAACGCCCTGCTCACCGGCACGGGCGCGCGCACCGGGCTGGTCACGACCGCCGGCCTGCGCGATGTGCTGCCGGCCCGGCAGGGTAGCCGCGAGGATCAGTTCGCCTCGAAGTCCGCGCCGCCACCGCCCCTGGTTCCCCGCCATCTCGTCCTGCCCGTCCGGGAGCGGGTGGACCGGACGGGCCGCGTGGTGACGCCCCTGGACGAGTCCGACGTGCGCCGCGCGGCCGGCCGGCTGCGCGCCGCCGAGGTGGAGGCCGTGGCGGTGAGCTTCGTCTTCTCCTACCTGTTCGCCGGGCACGAGCGGCGGGCCGCGGCGATCCTCGCGCGGGAGCTGCCGGGGGTCTTCGTCACCACGGCGTCCCGGCTCGTCCCGCAGGTGCGGATGTTCGAACGGACCACGACCACGGCGCTCAACGCCTACGTCGGCCCCGTCCTGCGGGACTACCTCGACGGGCTCGCGCGGCGACTGGCGGAGCTCGGGTACCGGGGCCGGGTACTGATCATGCAGTCGAACGGCGGCGTCGTCGGGCTGGAACAGGCCACCGGCCGCGCGGTCGAGACGCTGCTCTCCGGGCCGGCCGGGGCGCCGGCGGCGGTCGCCGAGACCGTGCGCGCCCTCGGCGCGCGGGGCACGATCGACACCATCACGATCGACATGGGCGGGACGAGCTTCGAGGCCAGCCTGGCCCACGGCGGGCACACCGAGACCACCGGCGGCGGTTCGCTGGCCGGGCATCCGGTCTGCCTGCCCGCGCTGGACATCAGCACCGTCGGCGCCGGCGGCGGGTCGGTGGCCTGGGTGACCGCGGGCGGGCTGCCGCGTGTCGGCCCGCGCAGCGCCGGGGCCGAGCCAGGTCCGGCCAGCTACGGGCGCGGCGGTACCGAGCCGACGGTGACCGATGCCGACCTGCTGCTCGGCTACCTCGACCCGGACGGGTTCAGCGACGGGATCATGCTCTCCCGCGACGCCGCCCGCCGCGCCGTCGGCGGACTCGTCGAGCGCCTCGCCACCGGGAGCCGCGCCAGCCGGGTGCCCGACGGTGCGGTGCCCGACGGTGCGGTGCCCGACGGTGCGGTGCCCGACGGCGCGGTGATCGAGGCGGCCGCCGGTGTGCACCGCGCGGTGAACGCGGCGATGGCCGACAGCCTGCGCCTGCTGACCGGGCGCCGGGGCCTCGACCCGCGGCGGTTCGCCCTGGTGGCCGCGGGGGGCGCCGGTCCTGTCCATGCCGTCGAGATCGCCCGTGAGCTCGGAATCCCACTGGTCGTCGTCCCGGCCGGTGCCTCCGTCCTGTGCGCCCGCGGGATGCTGCGGACCGACCTCGTCCGCCACTACGTGCGGACCGTCCGCCCCGACCCGGCGGACCCGGGCGCGCCGCCGACCCCATCGGCCCTGGACACGGCCTTCCGCGGGATGACCGCCGAAGCGCTGGACGACCTGAGTCCCCACCTGACCGGGTCGAGCCGGCCCAGGTTCCTCCGGAGCGCGGACCTGCGCTACGCCGGTCAGGTCCACGAGATCCCCGTCCCCTTCACCGACCCCGGCGCGCCTGCCGGGCCTGCCGGGGCCGGTGACGCCGGGCTGGCGGATCTCCTTGAGCGGTTCCACGACGAGCACGAGCTGCGCTACGGGTACCGGCGTCCTGAGCTCCTGGTGGAGATCGTCAACCTTCGCCTGGTCGCCCGCATCCCGACGCTCCCGCCGGTGGCACCCACTGCGCCCGCTTCCGCCGTGCCCGCCTCCGTTGTGCCCGTTGTGCCCGCCCTGCCCACCTCGCGCGACCCGCCCCGCGCCGTGGCGCGCCGGCGCGCGGTGTGGTTCGACGGCGGCTTCCGCGAAGTGGACGTCCACGACCCGGCGGCGCTGCGCCCCGGCACTCGCCAGCCGGGCCCGGCGTTGGTCGCGCACCCCGCGAGCACCGTGGTCGTCCCACCCGGGTACGTCTTCGAGCTGGCCGAGGACGGAAGCGTCCTCGTCTTCGCGGCCACCGACACCGCGAGCGCCGTCCTGCACCGGCTCGGGCTGGCGAGCACAGGCGCGGTCGGCGCGCCGGCGGCCGGATGACCGCCGGCGCGGACCCGGTGCTGGCCGGGATCGTCGACAACCGGCTGCACGCGATCGCCGAGCAGATGGCCCAGGCCATGCTGCGGTCCTGCCGGTCGATGGTGTTCCAGAGCCGCGACTTCGTCACCGGCATCTTCACCGCGCGGGGCGAGTGGGTGGCGACCAAGGACTACATCCCCGTCCTGGCCGGTTCGCTGCCCAGCGCGCTGGCCGGCGTGACCGGGCGGTTCGCCGCCGAGTTCGCCGCCGGGGACCTGCACGAGGGCGACGTGTTCGTCCTCAACGACCCGTACCACGGCAACAACCACCCGCCGGACATCACGATCCTCAAACCGGTGTTCCACCGGGGCACACACCGGTTCTGGGCCGTGACGAAAGGGCACCACGCCGACACCGGCGGCGCCGTCGTCGGCTACAACCCGTACGCCCGGGACTGCTGGGAGGACGCGCTGCGCATCCCGCCCGTGCGGCTGCACCACCGCGGGCGGCGCCAGCGCGACGTCTGGGACCTCATCCTGCTGAACCTGCGGCTGCCGGACGTCGTCGAGGCCGACCTGGACTGCCAGATCGGCGCCGCCACGCTCGGCGAACGCGAACTGGTCGCGCTGCTGGACACCTACGGCGTCGAACCGGTGGAGGAGGCCGTCGCCTACCAGCTCGAGGCGTCGCGCCGGCACATGCGCGCCGAGATCGGACGGCTGCCGGACGGCGTCTACCGGTCGGTACGCCACCTCGACGACGGGGGAGCGCACCACCGCGAGCCGATCGCGGTACGCCTGGAGCTGACCATCCGCGGCGAGTCGGCGCTGTTCGACTTCACCGGTTCCGACCCGCAGGTCGTCGGCTACGCGAACTCCACCCTGGCGAACACCACCGCCGCCGTCCTCATCGGCCTGCTCGGGGTCACCGACCCCACCCAGCGCCGCACCAGCGGCGCGCTGGCGGCCGTCGACATCCGCACCACCCCGGGCACGATCGTGCACGCCGTCGAGCCGGCCGCGACGTCGCTGTGCACGCTGACCGCCTGCGAGACCATCGTCGAGACGGTCTGGGCGGCCGTGGGGCAGGCCGATCCGGCGGTCACGAACGCCGCCTGGTGCCGCGGCTACACGTTCGCGGCCATGGGCGTCGACGCGCGCACGGGCCGGCCGTTCGCCGTCACCGGCGCGATGAAGGGCGGCTCGGGCGCCACCGCCGGTTTCGACGGCTGGGACGCCGTGGGCCCGCCGGTCGCCATGGGCGGCGGGCGGGAGATCGACGTCGAGCTGCACGAGCTGACCGCGCCGACCACCGTGCTCAGCCAGGAGTACGAGATCGACTCCGCCGGTGCCGGCCGGTGGCGCGGCGGCCTCGGCGCGGTGTCACGCTGGCGGATCGACCAGGACGACCTGTCCGTGCTGTGCATCGGGTCGGGCGCCCTTGACCTGACGGCCCCGTTCGGAGTGGCCGGCGGCTCGACCGCCCCCGCCAACCGCGGCGTCGTCCACCACGCGGACGGGCGGATCAGCCACCCCCCGACGAACTGTCTGCTGCGGCTCGACCGCGGCGACGTGGTCGAGATCCACACCTCGGGGGGCGGCGGCTTCGGCGATCCGTTCGACCGCCCCGCCGAAGCGGTCGCCGACGACGTCCGCGACGGCCTCGTCTCGCCGACGGCCGCCCGCGACGTCTACGGCGTCGTCCTCGACCCGATCACCGGCGAACCGGACACCGCCGCGACCGACGCCCGCCGCGCGGCAGCACCCTCACGCTGAGATCCGAGACCAGGCGCGCGCCTACCCGACCCGGGAACGGGCATGGCGAGACCCCTGAGGGGCACCTGTCCGGCGAGGTCGGAGGCTGATCCCGCGCGCCGGCGGTCAGCCGTCGCTCACGCATGGCCAGGCGGTGACCGCTGAGGCCAGCACCGTGCCGACAGCCGGGCGCGCCGGCGCGCGGGTCGGTCACCGGGTCAGGAGACCCAGACGTCGAACAGGGGCGGGATGCGGGAGTCGAAGTCGAGGGCGAAGTCGTGCACGGTCGGCCCGACGCCGACGACCGCGGTGTCCTCGACGAGCGGCACGGCGAGGCCCTGCTCGGCGATCCGCTCCTGGACGTCGGCGAGGATGCCGGCCCGCCTGTCCGGGTCGATCGTCACCGCCTGCTGCTGCAGCAGTGACTGCAGCGCCGTGTCCTGGACGTTGTAGATGTTCGGCGCGGCGTTGGCGAAGCTGCCGCGCAGGCCGTTGTCCGGGTCGATGCCCCCGGCGACACCCGCCAGGAACAGGTCGTACTGGTCGTGCTTGCCGAGGGCCTCGACGGCGGCGGCGGCGGTGTCCAGCCGGGGCTGCAGGTCGACGCCGACCTCGGCGAGCTGGGCCTTGAGCAGTTCCACCAGGCCCTGGTCCCACGGGTTGCCGCGATCGATCCAGCCGAAGACGACGGTGAGCTTCCGGCCGTTCTTCTCCCGGATCCCACTGTCGCCCGCGCGCGTCCAGCCGGCCTCGTCCAGCAGGCGGTTCGCCTCGTCCACGTCGGTCTTCAGATGCGCGGACTGGTCCGCCCAGCCGATGACGGTCGAGGTGAGGACGCTCGTGGGCAGCTTGAACGACGGGTGCAGCAACGAGTCGCGGATCGCGCCGGTGTCGACGGCGCGCACGATCGCCTGACGGACGGGTAGCTCGTTGAGCGGCGTCCGGTCGGCGCCGGTGACGACGAGGGCCTCGGTGTTGCGGGGCAGCGGCTGGGTGATGACGGTGGCGCCCGCGGACCCGGCGGCCTCGATGTCGGCCGGGTTGAGTGACGTCGACACCTGCACCTGGCCGTTCTGCAGGGCGCCGGCGCGCACGCTCGGCTCTCCGATGATCCGGTAGACGACCTTGTCCAGGTAGGCGTCGCCGGTGCGAGAACGGTACTGGGGCGCCCACCGGTAGCCGTCACGCCGGCTGAGCACGACCTCGCTGTTCTTCGTGTACGACGTGAGGACGAACGGGCCGGAGCCGACGACCTTGTCGAAGCGCTGCTCGTAGGGCAGGTCCAGGGTGGCCGGGGCGAGGATCCCGAACCCGGTGCTCGACAGCGCGACCGGCCAGGCCGGGAACGACGCGCCGAAGTGCTGGACGACGGTGAGCTCGTCCACGGCGTCGGTGCCGGTGTAGCCGCTGGTCTTCAGCGTCGACAGCGCCGCGGAGCCGGTGCTCTTCGCCGCGTTGGCGAGGATGTCGTCGAAGTTCCGCTTCACCACCGCGGCGGTCAGCGGCGTGCCGTCGGAGAAGGTCACGCCCGCGCGCAGGTGAAAGGTGTACTCGGTGGCGTCGGCGTTGGCCTCGTACTTCTCGGCCAGCCAGGGCACCGGCCGGCGGGTCTTCGGGTCGAGGGTGACCAACGAGTCGACGATCGGCCGGGCCACGTCGCGCACGATCGGGCTCACCGCCCGCGGGTAGATGCTCACCGGGTCGCTGCTGAGCGCGATGGTCAGGGTCCCGCCGGACGTGGGCGAGGTCGCCTCGCCGCCGCCGCCGGCGTCGTCGTCGCTGTCGCCGCACCCCGCGAGTCCCAGGGCGAGCGCGGGTACGAGCGCGAACGCGCCGAGCAGGCGCGAGGCACGCGCCAGGCGGGCCGGCCTGCGCGGCCGGATGGTTCTGGACATGCGGATTTCCCCCTCGGGACGGATGACGTGCGGTGACGCCTGGGAACGACAAGGTCCACGGCTGCTCCGGCGCCTGGTGGCCGGCGCCCGGCAGCCGGTGATCTAGCTGGGTGGTTTCGGTCGGCGGCGCGGAATCGACGCCAGCAGCTCCCGCGTGTACGGATCCGCGGGGCTGGTGAAGACCGCCTCGGTGCTGCCGGTCTCGACCAGCCGGCCGCGGTGCATGACGCCGACCTCGTCGGCGATCCGCCGGACGACCGCCAGGTCGTGCGAGATGAACAGATAGCTGACGCCCAGCTCGGTCTGCAGCCGCCCGAGCAGGTCGAGGATCTGCGCCTGCACCGAGACGTCCAGCGCGGAGACGGCCTCGTCGCAGACGACGAGCTCCGGGCGCAGCGCCAACGCCCGGGCGATCGCGACCCGCTGGCGCTGGCCGCCGGAGAGCTCGGCGGGGCGCCGAGCCAGCATCGCCGCGGGCAGCGCGACGAGATCGACGAGTTCGGCGGCCCGCCGCCGGCGTTCGGCCCGGCTGCCGACGCCGAACGAGGCCAGCGGGTCGGTGATGATCTGCTCGACGGTGAACCGGGGGTTCAGCGAGGCGTACGGGTTCTGGTAGACGATCTGCATCCGGCGCCGCAGCGCCCGCTGCGCCTCACCCCGGGTGTGGGTGACGTCCTCGCCGGCGAGGACGATCCGCCCCGAGGTCGGCTCGGTCAGCCGCAGCACGAGCCGGGCGGCCGTCGACTTTCCCGAACCGGATTCGCCCACCAGCGCGAACGTGCGTCCGCGTCGGATGGTGAAGCTGACGCCGTCCACCGCGCGCACCGCCCGCGCGGAGCTTCCGGAGCGGGGCAGCCGGAACTCCTTGACCAGGTCGTCGACGCGTACATGCGGTGCTTCGGGCGGCACTGCCGCGGCCGGTGGCCCCGTGGCGGCCGGCGGCCCCGCGGCTGTCGCCGGCGCCGGGCGTGGCACCGTCCGCGGGCGGGGTTCGAGGCCCGGCGCGGCCGCGATCAGCGTTCGGGTGTACGGGTGCTCGGGCGCGTCGAGGATCCGTTCCGGGGCGCCCTCCTCGACGATCCGGCCGTCCGCCATGACCAGGATCCGGTCCGCCCGTTCGGCGGCCACCCCCAGGTCGTGCGTCACCAGCAGGACGCTCGTCCCCGCGTCCCGGGTGAGGCCGGCCAGGTGGTCGAGGATCTGGCGCTGCACGGTGACGTCCAGGGCGCTCGTCGGCTCGTCCGCGACGATCAGCCGTGGTTTCGCCGCGATGGCGACGGCGATCAGGGCCCGCTGGCACAGGCCGCCCGAGAGCTGCGACGGGTACTGGCGGGCCCGCAGTTCCGGTTCGGGCATGCCCGCGTCGGCGAGCACCCGCAGCGCCTCCCGCCCGGCCGTCCGCCGGTCGGCCAGACCGTGGACGATCAGTACCTCGGCGACCTGCGCGCCGATGCGCTGGGTGGGGTTGAGCGACGTCGTCGGCTCCTGTGGGATGAGCGCGATGTCCCGGCCGCGCAGCGCCCGGAAGCGGCGTTCGCTCAGCCCGGTGACGTCCTGGCCGTCGAACCGGACCCGGCCGGCCGCGATCCGGGCCGAGCGTGGCAGCAGCCGCAGCACCGCGTGCGCGGTGGTCGACTTCCCCGAACCGGACTCGCCGACGATCGCCACGACCTCCCCGGCGGCGACCCGGAGGCTGACCGAGCGCACGGCGTGGACGACTCCGTCACGCGGCCGGTAGTCGACCTCCAGCCCGTCGATCTCCAGCAGGGCGGGGGGCCCGCTCGTGTCCGCCGCCGGGCCCGCTGTCGGGTTCGCGTCCGCTGCCGGGGCCCTGCCGCCGGCCGGGACCACTTCGGGGGCCGTGCTCACCGGGTGGCTCCCGGCTGATCCCCGAACTCGTGGGACAACCGGTTCGCGGCCAGCACCGTCAGGGCCACGACCACCCCGGGCAGGATCGACATCCACCACGCGCCGCGTAGGAAGTTCCGCCCGGTCGACACCAGCGAGCCCCACTCCGGGGTCGGTGGCTGGGTGCCGAAACCGAGGAAGCTCAGCGTGGTCACGCCCAGGATCGCCGCGCCGAACAGCAGCACGGTCATGGCCCACACGGGCCCCATCGAGTTCGGCAGCACATGCCGGGCGAGGACCCGGTGCCAGCGCGCACCCCCCGACCGGGCCGCCTCGACGAACAGGGTCTCCCGCACCCGCAGCACCTCGGCGCGCATCACCCGGGCGGTGCTCGCGACGGCCGCGACCCCGATCGCCACCGCCACGTCGACCGTGTCCCCCCGGCCGAGAACGGCGATCAGCGCGAGGGCGAGCAGCAGCCCCGGGATGGACAGCAGGACGTCCACGACCCGCATCAGCACGAGGTCAGTCCAGCCGCGCAGGAACCCGGCGAGCAGCCCGAGCAGGGTGCCCGCGCCCAGCCCGATCACGGTGGCCAGCAGCGCCGCCGGAACCGTCCGGCCCGTGCCGTGGACGGTGCGGGTGAACAGGTCCCGGCCGAGTTGGTCGGTGCCGAACGGGTGACTCCAGGACGGCCCGAGCAGGCGGTTCGCGGCGCTGGTCGCCAGCGGGTCACGGGAGGTGAACAGGTCCGGGACCACCGCGGCCAGCAGGACGGCCACGAGCCAGGCCAGAGCGAGCAGCAACCCCGGTCGGCGCAGCGCGGCGGACATGAACGGGCACACCCCTGTCAGTGGACTCAGTGCTCTGCGGGACGCCGGCGGCCACTGGCGGCGATGGCGTCCACCTGGGGAAATGTCCATCGGCGCCGGTGCGGCGCATACCCCTACAGCTCCCCACTCTGGCGGAGTCATTTCCGCCCGCTCCACACCCGGCGAGGTAGGACCGCAAACCAGGTCCGGTCGGTGAGAGGGTGGGTGGTCGTGAAGGGTGGCGATCAGGTCATGCGAACGTGGACAGCCGGGCGGGCCGTGGGTTCCCCCGGCCCGCTCGAGGATGATTCCGGGGACGGGGCGGCGTGCCGCGCCCGGGAGATCATCGGCCGGGTGGGTGACAAATGGACGGTGGCGGTGGTGCACGCGCTCGGAAACGGGCCGTTGCGATTCACCGAGATCCGGCGTGGCGTCGACGGAATCAGCCAGCGGATGCTCACGACCACGCTGCGGGCGTTGGAGCGTGATGGCCTGGTCAGCCGGACGGTCTATCCCGAGATACCACCCCGGGTGGACTACGAGCTGACGCCGGTCGGTCAGTCGTTGCTGGACACCCTCTGGCTACTGATGAACTGGGCGGTACTGCACACCGAGGACATAGACCGGGCGCGGCGGGAGTACGACGCGAAGTAGCGCGCCGAACCGTCCACGGACTGCCGGCGGATTCACGGGCAGCCCGGAAAGTGGGAGGTCTTAGGGGTAGGCATCAGGGTGCGCGCCCAGAGAGGGTGCTGGCCGTCCGGCAACTGTCCGGAGCGCACCGACCATGGTGGAGGCAATCGCTGATGAGTCGTCTGCTGAGCCGAAGAAACGTGCTGGGCGCCTGGGTCGCCGCGACCGCGGCGGGAACCGGCTGGCTGGCCACGGCCGGCGGTGGTGACAGCGGAGCCGCGCTGGCCGCCGTCGGCGCGTCCACCGATCCCGCGGCCCATCTCGGGCACACCGGTACCGTCGAGACGGTCGCGAGCGAGGCGGTGACCGCGGCCCCGCCGGCGACGCCGTTCTCTGTTCCGCTGCCTGTCCCGCCGACGCTCACACCGACGTCCACGACCGCGGACACGGACTTCTACGAGATAACCAGCCGGACCGCGACGGAGGAGATCCTGCCCGGTTTCTCCACCGAGATCCACGGCTACGGCGGCAGCTACGTCGGGCCGACGATAAAGGCGAAGGTCGGCCGCAGGGTCGTCGTCCGCCACACCAACCAGCTGCCCGACCCGACGGCCGTCCACCTGCACGGGGCGCACGTCCCGGTGTCCAGTGACGGGTTTCCGACCGACGTCATCGACACCGGTGCGACGAAGACCTACGAGTACCCGAACAACCAGCGGGCCGCGACGCTGTGGTACCACGACCACGCGCACCATCACGAGACCGAGAACATCTACCGGGGTCTGCACGGCTTCTACCTGCTGGAGGACCCGGCCGAAACGGCGCTGAACCTTCCCGGCGGCGAGTTAGACATTCCCGTCCTGCTCTCGGACGCCAACATCGACGCCGACGGCCAGCTCGTCTTCATCAGCCTGGACGAGTACGGACGGACGACGCTGCTGACGAACGGCCGGCCCGCCCCGTACTTCCAGGTGCAGGCCCGCCGCTACCGGTTCAGGTTCCTGAACGCCAGCAACATGCGGGTGTTCAACCTGGTGCTGGGCAACCAGGAGAGGTTCACCCAGATCGCGGGGGACGGCGGCCTGCTGCCCGCGCCGGCGACCGTCGACAAGGTCCTGCTCAGTGCCGGTGAGCGGGCCGAGGTCGTCATCGACTTCTCCCGCTACGCGCCCGGCACCCAGCTCGTCCTGGACAACACCCGGAACCTGAACGACCCGAGCCGGCCGGTCGCCCTCCCCGTGCTGCGCTTCGACGTCGTGGCCCGGGTGGGGCAGGACACCAGCGCCGTGCCGGCCACCCTGCGAGCGCATCCACCGCTGCCCGCGGCGACCCGGGTCCGGGACGTGGTGCTCTCGTACCACACCGCGGCCTTCCCGTTCGCGATCAACGGGATGCTGTTCGACCCCAACCGCGTCGACTACACCATTCGTCGCGGCAGCACCGAGATCTGGAGGATCACCAACCCGGTCACCCCGGTGGCCGTCTACCACAACCTGCATCTGCATCTGGTGCAGTTCCGGATCCTGGACCGCAACGGCGTGCCGCCCGGGCCGGCCGAGTCCGGCTGGAAGGACACCGTGTTCGTGGCGCCGGGCGAGACGGTCCGCATCCAGGCCACGTTCACCGAGTACCTCGGAAAGTACCTCTACCACTGCCATGTCCAGGACCACGCCGGCACCGGGATGATGGCGCTGTTCGAGACAGTCGCCTGAGCCTGGTCGCCTGGAACGGGCGCGTGGCAGCGGGCCGCGGCCCCGGTGTGGATCCACACCGGGGCCGCGGCCCGCTGCGTGCCGCTGAATCAGAGCGTGCCGTTGAATCAGACCGTGTGCCGCCGGATCAGAAGCCGATGGTCTCCCGGACGAGGATGACCGTGCCGCGCTCCGGGAACGCCTCGCGCTCGAGGATCAGGATCCTCCCGATGAACGAGGACTGGCCGTAGAGGTCGGCCAGGCGCTGGTGCTCCCGGGGGAGGCTGTAGGTGCGGATCCGGCGCAGCGCGGTCTCCAGGTCGCCGACGACCTTCTGCGCGCCGACGACCCAGATGGCCCGCCGAGCACCCGACGCGTAGGGGGCGAACTGGCTGCCACTGGCGGAACCGACCACCAGATGACCGTTCTCCGTGATCGCGTGGACGCTGCCGACGACCACGTCCGGCGTCGCGCCCAGCCGGATCGTGGCGTAGACGTCATCACCGGGCGGCGGCGCGGTGGCCCGGACGGAATTGTACTTTCCGGACTCGTCGATCTCTGCGGTGATGCCGGCGAGCCGGAGCGTCTCGCTGGAGGCGGTGAAAACCGACTGGTCGGTCGGCAGCAGTTCGGCGACGAGTGCCCGGGCCTGCTCCGCGGTGTCCACCACGTGCACGAGATAGCCGTTCTCGCGCAACGCCGCGGTGGCCCGGTCGATTGCCGCCTCGTCGGCCGCGACGGCGAAGGCCTCGTCGAGCGGCGGGGCTTCTACAGTCATTTCTGTCCCTTCGGTGCGGAATTCGTTTTGTCGGGTGCGGGCGGAGGCGCGGTGGCGGGACCAGCGCGCCCGCGTGGGCTCCGCGTGGGCTTAACGCCACGTGGAATTTCCGCAGCACGGCCTTTCCGCCGCGGACCAGGACGCGCAGGTCGGGGAAGTGGGTGGAACCACCGTTCCGAGCTCGCGACCCGTCGCGCGGTAGGCGCCTGACCAATTCTTCCGCGGCTCGGTGTCAGGGGGAAGAAGGCACCTTTTTCTGCCCTGGTGAACTGGAGGGAACCGACAGCGTCACCGGCGGTTCGCGACAGGTTCGGGCTGGCGGGGAACGCGGGCGAGGCGAGCCCGTCCACCACCCACGCTCTCGACCTGGCGCAGCCGCTCGACGAACAGCACCGTGAGCGCCGCGACCAGGCGAGCTCCGGGTCCGGTCATGACCTGGTGCCCACCCGGCACGGTCCGCAGCCGGGCCGTGCTCACCGTCCGGGTGATGATTTTGGTGAGGTGCAGCGGGCTTGTCTCGTCCTGCTCGCCGTGGATCAGCAGCACCGGCAGGTCGGGCAGAGCCCGGGGCGGGAGCTCGGCCGGCAGCTCGCCGGCGAACGGCTGGTGCACCAGCGGAAGGCCCAGCAGAATGAGCGCGTCGGGCCGCAGCGCCGGTGAGCCCGCCAGGGACAGCGCGCGCAGCGCCCCGGTGTCCGAACCGAGCAGGACGAACGGCACACCGGGCACCCGGGCCTCCGCCAGCGCGACGCCACTGTGCTCCTGGGCGGCCAGGTAGGTCACGTCGTAGCCGTCGATCGCCAGCCGCACGGCGGTCCGCTCGTAGCTGTCCACGCTCTCGCCGCGGCCGGGGATCATCACGATCGAGCCCCGCGGCGGCCGGCCCGCGTCGGCGGCGGGCCAGAACCGCGTCGCGGCCCGGCCGACGAAGCCGCGCACCTGGTGGCCGGACCGGATCGGAAGTCGGGTTTCCGCCGGAGAATGAGCCTTTTCAGAGTTGCTTTGCCTGAATCGTGGGAACGTTCCATCTCGCGCGCATGAAGGAGCCGCCGACGGGCGACCCGGAGGCCGGAAGTTGTCCGGACGCTGTCGGTCCGGACATGAGAAATAGAGAAGCCCTCGGTAGATCACAGGATGCCTAATCACCGTGACCTTGACCGAGGACTTCCGTTGCTAACCTACCCTGGCGCCATCATCCTGCCCGAGTCGACCCTGGAGTTCCTGGCCGCGCTGCTGGCCGACGACCGCGCCCAGCGCCGGGCC
>NZ_KB891264.1 GCF_000373365.1 Parafrankia discariae | reverse complement strand
AATCCGACACCGCGTCGGTACCGTCCGCCAGCAGCCGCCACAGCTCGGCCGGTGAGGACACCCCGCCCGGCAGACGACAGCCCATTCCCACGATCGCGATCGGCTCGTGGTCGGCGTCCTCCAGCTCGCGCACCCGCTGTCTGATCTGGCGGAGCTCAGCTGTCGCCTGCTTCAGGAAATGGCGCAGCCGGTCCTCGTTCGACATTCGAGCTTCCTCCTGGCCCTCGGGCATCCGTGCGGTGTCCTGGGATGGCTACGAACTCGGCGAAATCCGAACTGGGCAAACTCCGAACTCAGGAAAAACCGAACTCCTTGCCGAGGAGCTCGAACATCTCCTCGTCACTCGCCTCGTCGAGCCCGGTGGGCCTGGGGTCGGCGTCGGGCCCGGCGGGCCCGTCCGGGCCGGAGGCCGGCGGGCCGGCGAGCGAGCGCAGGATGGCCCGCAGCCGGGTGTCGACCGAGGCCCGCACCTCGCCGTCGGGCGGCGCCGAGGCCAGCGCCGCCTCGAGGCGGCCGAGACCGGCGAGCACCGGGTCCTCCACCTCCTCGGCGGGCAGCAGCAGTCCGCGCAGGTACCGGGCGAGCGCGTCCGGCGTGGGATGGTCGAAGACGACGGTGGCCGGCAGCCGCTCGCCGGTGGCCTGGCCGAGCCGGTTGCGGGTCTCGACCGAGGCCAGGGAGTCGAAACCGAGGTCGCTGAACGCCCGGTCCGCCGGGATCCGCTCGGCCGACGCGTGCCCGAGCACCGCGGCGACCTCTGTCCGGACCAGTTCCAGGACGACACGGTGCCGGCCCTGCTCGGGCACGGCGGCCAGCCGTTCCCGCAGCGACACCCCGGTCGCCGCCCCCGGGCCCCCGCCCACCGGCGCCGCGGCGGCGCCGTCCCCGGTGGCCCCGTCCCGGACGCCGCCGGCCCGCGTGCCGGCGAGCGCCGCCCGCGCCTCGGGGATCCCCTCGACGAAACAGGTCGGACGGCCGGCGGGAAACGCGGCGACGAACCGGTCCCAGACCACCCGGACCAGCGCGACGCAGGGCTCCGGCCGACCGACCACCTCGGCCAGCGCGCGCAGCGCCTCGTCGGGGGCCAGCACGGGCAGACCGTGCCGGGCCAGCCGCTCGCGGACCCGCGGCGTGTCGGCCATCCCGGCGCCGTCCCAGGCTCCCCAGGCCACCGAGGTCGCGGGCAGGCCCCTGGCCCGGCGATGCTCGGCGAGCGCGTCGAGGTAGGCGTTCGCCCCCGCGTAGCCGCCCTGCCCGGCGTTACCCCAGGTTCCCGCGATCGAGGAGAACAGCACGAAGGCGTCGAGCGGCCGGTCGCCCAGGAGTTCGTCCAGGTGGGCCGCGCCGCCCGCCTTTCCGGCGACGACGGCGGCGAGGCCCGCCGGGGTCGTCTCCTCCAGCACTCCGCCGGTGCCGGCGCCGGCGGCGTGCACGACCGCGGTGAGCGGGCACTCCACCGGCATCGCCGCGAGCACACCGGCCAGCGCGGCCCGGTCCGCCACGTCGCAGGCGGCCACCGTGACCTCGCAGCCGTGCGCGGTGAGCTCCTCGACCAGCTCCGCGGTGCCCGGCGCGGCCGGCCCGCTCCGGCTCGTCAGCACCAGCCGCTCGGCGCCCCGCTCGGCGCACCAGCGGGCCACCGCCGCGCCGAGCGCACCGGTCCCGCCGGTGATCAGCACCGTTCCCCGCGGTTGCCACCGGTGCCCGCTCGTGCCGGTGCCGGCGCGCACCAGCCGTCGACCGAAGGCCCCGGCGGTCCGCAGCGCGACCTGGTCCTCGCCGGTCGCATCGGCGAGCACGGCCACCAGCCGCTCGGCCGAGCGCTCGTCGAGGGAGCGCGGCAGATCCAGCAGCCCGCCCCACCGTGCCGGCACCTCCAGGGCGGCGACCCGGCCGAGGCCCCACACCTGTGCCTGCGCCGGGTCGGTGACCGGGTCGGTGACCGAGGTCGAGACCGCCCCGCGGGTGGCGCACCACAGTGGGGCGACCACGCCGGCGTCGCCGAGTGCCTGCAGGAGCGCGACGGTGGCGGCGAGGCCGGCGGGCAGCCCCGGCCGGGCCGGCAGCGTCGCCGTGTCGAGGGCGATTAGCGACAGCACTCCGCGGACCGCGCCGGCGTCGCCGTCCCGCTCGGACGTCCCGGCGAGCTCGGCGACGCGGCCGGCCAGCCACCGCCGGTCGACGTCCGCTCCCACCTCGAGCCGGCCCACCCGGGCGCCCCGGCGTTCCAGCGCCGCGGCGCATTCGGTGACCAGGCCGCCGGCGGCCGGCCCGGCCGGGGCCACCACCAGCCAGGTTCCCGACAGCGCGGGTGGCGCGGAGACGGTCAGCGGCGTCCAGACCGTCCGGTAGACCAGGTCGTCCAGGCCGGCCGCCCCAGCGGGACCGGCCGGCTGAGCCGGCTCGGCCGCGGCGGCGAGCCAGTACCGCCGCCGCTGGAAGGCGTAGGTGGGCAGGTCGACCGCGTGTGCCCCCGCGAAGAACGCCGCCCAGTCGACACGGGCGCCGTTCGCGTGGACCTCGCCGAGCGCCGTGACGACGCAGTGCTCCTCGGGACGGCCGGCCCGCAGCGCCGGCACGAACACCACGTCACCGTCCGGCACGCACTGACGTCCCATCCCGGAAAGCACCCCGCCCGGCCCCAGCTCCAGAAAAGTCGTCACCCCCCGGTCGCGCAGGCCGGCGACGGCGTCGGCGAAGCGGACCGGCTGGCGGGCCTGCCACACCCAGTAGTCGGGGTCGCACAACTGCCCGGCGGACGCGATCCGCCCGGTCACCGTGGAGACGACCGGGATGGTCGGCGCCTGGTACCGCAGCCTGGCCGCGACCTCCCGGAATTCCGCCAGCATGGGGTCCATCCGCGGGGAGTGGAAGGCGTGCGCCACCCGGAGCCGGCGGGTGCGCCGGCCGAGAGCCTCGGCGCGGATGGCGAGCGCGGTCACCGCGTCCTCGTCGCCGGAGATCACGACGGACTCGGGGCCGTTCACCGCGGCGATCCCCACCCGGCCGGGGCCCGGGGGGTCCGCCTGGACCTCCTCCTCGGCCAGCCAGGCCAGGACGTCGCGCTCGGTCGCCTGCACGGAGACCATCGCCCCGCCCGCGGGCAGCTCCGCCATGAGGCGGCCTCGTGCCGTGACCAGGGCGCACGCGTCGGCCAGCGACAGCACCCCGGCGACGTGGGCGGCGGCGATCTCGCCGACGGAGTGCCCGGCGACGAAGTCCGGGACCACGCCCCAGGAGCGCAGCAGGGCGTGCAACGCGACCTCGAGCGCGAACAGGGCGGGCTGGGTGTGGTCGGTGCGGTCCAGCAGCGCCCCGTCGGCGAGCACCTCGTCGAGCGGCTGGTCCAGGTACGGATCGACGTGCGCGCGGACGAGGTCGAACGCGCGCGCGAACACCGGGAAGCGTTCGTACAGCTCCCGTCCCATACCGGGGCGCTGCGAGCCCTGGCCGGTGAAGAGCATCGCCGTCCGGCCCGGGGACCGGACCGTCGTGCGGACGATCCCGGCGGCGGACGTCCCCCGCGCCAGCTCGGCCAGCCCGCGCACCGCGCCCGCCAGGTCGTCGGTCGCCGCGACGACGACGGCCCGGTGGGTCAGCGCGGCCCGGCCGGTCGCCAGTGAGAACCCGACGTCCGCCGCGGACCCGGGCCCGGCGGCGGAGAGGTCGGTGCCGGGGAGGCCGGCTGCGGGGAGGCCGGTGAGATGGGCCGCCAGGCGCGCGGCCTGCGCCCGCAGCGCCTCCTCGGAGTGCGCGGAGACCAGCCAGGGCACGACCGCCGGGGCGGTGCCCGCCGCCACCACCGCCGGTGCCGGGTCCGCGGCCGGGTCGGCCGGGTGGTCGGTGTCCTCCTCGAGGATGACGTGGGCATTGGTGCCGCTGATCCCGAACGAGGACACCCCAGCCCGGCGGACCCGCCCCGCCTCCCGCGGCCACGCGACCGGCCCGGTCGCCAGCCGCACCGCGCCCGCGGCCCAGTCGACCCGCGGCGACGGCTCGTCGACGTGCAGCGTGCCCGGCACCGTGCCGTGCCGCAGCGCCTCCACCATCTTGATCACCCCGGCCACCCCGGACGCCGCCTGGGTGTGGCCGATGTTCGACTTCACCGACCCCAGCCACACCGGACGGCCCGCCGACCGGTCCCGTCCGTAGGTCGCCAGCAGCGCCTGCGCCTCGATCGGGTCCCCCAGCACCGTCCCGGTACCGTGCGCCTCGACGACGTCCACCTGTTCGGGGCCGAGCCCCGCGTCGGCCAGCGCCGCCCGCACGACCCGCTGCTGCGCCGGGCCGTGCGGCGCCGTCAGACCGTTCGACGCGCCGTCCTGGTTGACCGCGCTGCCCCGCACCACCGCCAGCACCCGGTGCCCGCCGCGCCGCGCCGCGGACAGCCGCTCCACCACCAGGACGCCGACGCCCTCGCCCCAGCCGGTCCCGTCCGCCGCGGCGGCGAACGCCTTGACCCGGCCGTCGCGGGCCAGCCCCCGCTGCCGGGCGAACTCCACGAAGGTCGTCGGGCCGGCCATCACGGTGACGCCGCCGGCGAGCGCCAGCGTGCACTCGCCGGAGCGCAGCGCGCGCACCGCCAGGTGCAGTGCCACCAGCGAGGACGAGCACGCCGTGTCGACCGTCATCGCCGGCCCCTCCAGGCCCAGCGTGTACGCCACCCGGCCCGACGCGACGCTGCCCGCGCCGCCGGTCAGCAGGTAGCCCTCCGCGTCCTGCCCGGCCCGCGAGCCCGTCGCGTAGTCGTGGTAGCTCAGGCCGGTGAACACCCCGGTCGGGGTGCCGCGCAGCGAGGACGGGTCGAGGCCGGCCCGCTCGAGTGCCTCCCAGGACACCTCCAGCAGCAGCCGCTGCTGGGGATCCATCGCCAGTGCCTCGCGCGGGGAGATCCCGAAGAACTCCGCGTCGAAGTCACCCGCATCGTGCAGGAAGCCGCCTTCCCGCACGTAGCACCGGCCCGGACGGCCGGGCTCCGGGTCGTAGAGCCCGTCGACGTCCCAGCCGCGGTCGACCGGAAAAGTCGAGATCGCGTCGACGCCGTCCGCCAGCAGCCGCCACAGCTCCGCCGGCGACGACACCCCACCCGGGAACCGGCACCCCATGCCCACGATCACGACCGGATCATCCGAGCCGGCGCCGGCTGTGGCGTGCCGGGACGGCGCCGGAGAGGCGGGCGCCGGCGCAGCGTCCGGCACGTCGTCCAGCAGGTCGGCCCGCAGTTGATCGGCGACGGCCAGCGGGGTGGGCTGGTCGAACAGCAGCGTCGCCGGCAGGCGCAGACCGGTGGCCGCGGCGAGCCGGTTGCGCAGTTCCACCGAGGTCAGCGAGTCGAAGCCGGCGTCCCTGAACGCCCGGGTCGGGCCGACCGCCTCCGGCGTGGCATGCCCGAGCACCGCGGCGGCGTGCGTCCGGACGAGGCCGACGAGCAGGTCGTGCCGCTCCGGCGCGGACAGCTCGCGCAGCCGGCGGGCCAGGCGGTCCGCCGCACCCACCGGTACGACCGCACCCGGACCGGCGGACGCGCCCACCGCCCCGGACCGCTCCCCCGGTCCTCCCGGCGCCCCGGGCGCCGCGACGGGAAAGAGGCCGCGCAGGATCACCGGGAGCGTCCCGGCCGCCGCGTGGGCACGCAGCGTGGCGCCGTCGAGCCCCACCGGGACCAGCGCGGCGTCCGGTACGGCCAGCGCCCGGTCGAACAGCTCTAGCGCCTCGGAGGTCTCGAGCGGGCGCATTCCCGTGCGGGCCATCCGGCCCAGGTCGGTGGGCCCGAGCCCGGCGGTCAGCCCGCTGCGCCGGGCCCACAGTCCCCAGGCGAGGGACGTCGCCGGCAGCCCGCGCGCGGCGCGCCGCCGGGCGAGCGCGTCCAGGACCTCGTTGGCCGCCGCGTACGCGCCCTGACCGGCGCTGCCGAAGGGCGCCGCGGCTGAGGAGAACAGCACGAAGACGGACAGGTCGAGGTGCGCGGTCAACTCGTCCAGGTGCAGCGCCGCGTCGGCCTTGGGCCGCAGAACGGCGTCAGCCCGCTCCCCGGTCAGGGCCGTGACGACGCCGTCGTCGAGCACTCCCGCGGCGTGCACGACGGCCCGCAGCGGACGTCCCGTGGGCACCGACGCCAGCAGGTCGGCCAGCGCCTGACGGTCGGCCACGTCGCACGCCGCCACGGTGACGCTCGCCCCCAGCCCGGTGAGCTCGGCGGCCAGCTCCGGGGCGTGCCCGCCCCGCCCGGCCAGCAGCAGGTGGCGCACGCCGTGCCGGGTGACCAGATGCCGGGCGACCAGCCCGCCGAGGGTGCCCGTCCCACCGGTGATCAGTACGGTCCCGTCGGGATCCCAGCGGACGCCGTCACCGGCCGGCCGGGCCGGCGCCAGCCTGGGCGCGAACGCGCGGCCGGCGCGCAGGGCGAGTTGCGGCTCCCGCGACGCCAGCGCCGCCGCGACCGCGGCGGACGGGTCGGCCGCGCCCTGCGAGCCGACCGCGGCGGCCTCGTCGCCGTCCAGGTCGAGCAGGACGAACCGCCCGGGATGCTCGGACTGCGCCGAGCGCACCAACCCCCACACGGCGGCGGCGGCGAGATCGGTGACCCGGCCGCCGGGTTCCCCCTCCACCGCGCCGCGGGTCGTCAGGACGAGCCGGGTGGCGGCGCCGCGGTCGTCGGCCAGCCAGTCCTGCATCAGCGACAGCGCCCAGCGCACGGCTTCGCGCACCGCGCCGACCGGGTCGGCTTCCGCCGTCCGCGGCAGGCTGACGACCACCGGGGCCGGGGCCGGGTCCGGCTCGGGGGCCACCGGCAGTGGGACCCACTCGGTCCGGAACAGCGATCCCGCGGTCAGGTCACCGGCCGCGGTCGGTTCCGCCGGGGCGTTGGCGCCCAGCCAGTAGCGGCGGCGCTGGAAGGCGTAGGTCGGCAGGTCCACCCGACGGCCCCCGGTGACCAGTGGTTCCCAGTCGACCTCGACGCCCCGGACCCACAGCTCGGCGGCGCTCGCGGCCAGGCGGCGCAGGCCGCCGTCGTCGCGGCGCAGCGAGCCCACCGCGGCGGCGCCGTCCGCTCCGGCCTCCAGCGCGGTCTCCGCCACCGCCGGCGTCAGCACCGGATGCGTGCCGACCTCCAGGAAGAGCCGACAGCCCTCGTTCAGCAGCTCCCGCACGGCCGGGGCGAACAGCACCGGCGACCGCAGGTTGCGGAACCAGTACTCCCCGTCCAGCTCGCCCGGCTCCGTCATCCGCCGGCTCGTCACCGTCGAGAAGAAGGGGATCCGCGGCGGTGCGGACCGCAGGCCCGCCAACTCCCGCAGCAGGCTCGCCCGCAGCGGCTCCATCCGGGAGGTGTGCGAGGCGTAGTCGACCGCGACCCGCCGGGCCCGCGCGCCATGCGCCGCGCAGAACGCGACGACCTCCTCCAGCGCCGCGGCCTCGCCGGCCACCACCGTCGACACCGGGCCGTTGACGGCCGCGACCTCCACCCGCCCGTCCCACCGTCTCAGGAACCCCGCCACCTCCGCCGCCGGCAGCGCCACCGACACCATTCCCCCGGCGCCCGAGCCGCCTCCGCTCCCGGCCAGCTCCGCGGCGATCAGCCGGCCACGCACGGCGACCACCCGGGCCGCCTCCGCCAGCGACAGCGCGCCCGCCACGCAGGCCGCCGCGATCTCCCCCTGCGAATGTCCCACCACCGCATCCGCCCGTACCCCCCACGACTCCCACACCGCCGCCAGGCCCACCATCACCGCCCACGACACCGGCTGGACCACCTCGACCCGCTCAAGCCATCCCGGGCCCGAGACTCCCCGCAGGACATCCACCACCGACCAGTCCACGAAACCCGTCAGCGCCCGGTCGCACTCCGCCACCCGCCGGGCGAACACGGCGGACGAATCCAGCAGCTCCGCTCCCATGCCCAGCCACTGCGCGCCCTGCCCGGGGAAGACCCACACCACCCGGCCGGCACCGACGCCCGCACCGCCACCCAGGCCGTCGTCAGCGCCCGCGCACACCAGATCCGCCGCCGGCTCGCCCTCGGCCAGCGCGCCCAGCGCCGCGAGCCGGTCGGCCCCCAGCACCACCGCCCGGTACTCAAACTCCGCCCGCCCCCGCAGCAGCGAGAAGCCGACATCGGCGACGGAGCCGGGATCCGGTCCCAGGAAGGCCGCCAGGCGACCGGCCTGACCGCGCAGCCCCGCCTCGGAGCGCGCCGACAGAACCCACGGCACCGCCTCGGCGGGCACCGGCGCGGGACCGCCGTCGGCCTCGGACCCGGCCTCGGACCCGGACGCGGACCCGGGTTCCGGTTCGGCCACGGGGGCCTCCTCCACGATGACGTGCGCGTTCGTACCCGAGACGCCGAACGACGAGACCCCCGCCCGCCGTGGGCGGTCCGTGCGCGGCCAGTCGACGTCCGCGGTGAGCAGCCGGACGTCGCCCGCCGCCCAGTCCACGGCACCGGTCGGCTCGGCCGCGTGCAGGGTCCGGGGCAGCACCCCGTTGCGCAGCGCGAGGACCATCTTGATGACGCCGCCGACGCCCGCGGCGGACTGCGCGTGCCCGATGTTCGACTTCAGCGACCCGAGCCACAGCGGCCGGTCCGCCGGCCGGGCGCGCCCGTAGGTCGCCAGCAGCGCGTCCGCCTCGATCGGGTCGCCCAGCGCCGTCCCGGTGCCGTGCGCCTCGACGGCGTCGACGGTCTCCGGCGCGAGCCGGGCGTCGGCCAGCGCCTGGCGGATCACTCGTTCCTGCGCGGGGCCGTTGGGCGCGGTGAGCCCGTTGGACGCGCCGTCGGAGTTCACCGCGCTGCCCCGCACCACCGCGAGCACCGGATGTCCCAGCCGCCGGGCGTCCCCGAGCCGTTCGAGGAGCAGGACGCCGACGCCCTCGGCGAGGCCGAAACCGTCACCGCCCGCGGCGAACGCGCGGCAGCGGCCGTCCGCGGACAGCGCACGCTGGCGGCCATACTCGGTGAAGACCAGCGGGGTGGACATCACCGCGACCCCGGCCGCCAGCGCGAGGGCGCACTCGCCGCCGCGCAGCGCCCGCGCCGCCAGGTGCAACGCCACCAGCGAGGACGAGCAGGCCGTGTCGACGGTGACGGCGGGGCCCTCCAGCCCCAGCGTGTAGGCGACCCGGCCGGACAGCACACTGCTGGCACCGCCGGTGCTCAGGTAGCCCTCGACCTCGGTGGGGACGTCCCGCAGCCGGGAGACGTAGTCCTGGTAGATGCTGCCGACGAAGACCCCCGTGCCGCTGCCGCGCAGCGAGGACGGGTCGAGGCCGGCCCGCTCGACCGCCTCCCACACGACCTCCAGCAGGAGCCGCTGCTGGGGGTCCATCGCCAGCGCCTCCCGCGGCGAGATCCCGAAGAAGTCCGCGTCGAAGTCGGCGGCGTCGTGGAGGAAGCCGCCGTGGCGGGTGTAAGTGGTACCGGGACGGGTCCCGTCCGGGTCGTAGAGGGCCGGCAGGTCCCAGCCGCGGTCGGCCGGCAGGCCGGTGATCGCGTCCCGGCCGGTGGCGACGAGCTCCCACAGGTCCTCGGGCGAGTGGACGTCGCCCGGGTAGCGGCAGCCCATCCCGACGATCGCGATCGGCTCGTGCGCCGCGGCCTCGAGATCGCTGAGCCGGCGCCGCGTCCGCCGGAGGTCCGCCATGATCTTCTTGACGTACTCCCGGAGCCGGTCCTCGTTGGCACTGGTCATGGGTCAGGTCTCCCAGCGTCGGGCTGATCGGGCGGACGGGTCACAGCGCGCCGAGCTCCCGGTCGATCACCTCCAGCATCTCGTCGTCGGTCATCGACTCGAAGTCGTCGCCGTCCGCCCCCGTGAGGACGTCCGCGCCGCCGGCGGGCCCGGTCACGGTGTCAGTCCACCGCCACAGCAGGGCCTGGAGGCGCTCGGTGAGCACCGTCCGGTCGTCCGCCGCCGACGCGCCGAGCGCGGCCTCCAGGCGGTCCAGCTCCGCCAGGGCGGCGGCGGTGCCCGTCCGTCCCGGCTCGAGCCCGGCCCGCAGGTAGCCGGCCAGGGCGCGGGGCGTCGGATGGTTGAAGACCAGTGCGGCCGGCAGGCGCAGGCCGGTCACGGCGGTCAGCCGGTCGCGGAGCTCGACCCCGCTGAGCGAGTCGAAACCGAGATCGCGGAACGAGCGGTCGTCCGCGACGGCCGTCGCCCCCTCGTGGCCGAGGACCGCGGCGGCGTGACCGCGGACCAGGTCCAACAGGGCCTGCTCCCGGTCGGGTCCGGCGAGGCCAGCCAGCCGACCGGCGAACACGGCGGCGTCGGTCTGGTATCCGTCCGCGGCGGCCCGCCGGGCCGGAATGACCGACACCGCCGCGGCTGAGGCCGGTGGCGGGTCCGGGGATTCCGCGGGCGGCGTTCCCTCGGGCGCCGCGGCCTCTGCCGCGGGTGTCGGGCCGGCCGGCCGGAGTGCCAGCGAGCCCTCGGCGACCGGTTGACCCGTTCCGTCGGCGAGGGTCACGGCCACCTCGTCGGCCCCAACCGGCGCCAGCCGCACCCGCAGCGTCGACGCGCCGTCCGCGAACACGTGGACGTCGCTCCAGGAGAACGGGCGCAGCCGCCGCGACCCCAGCTCCGGATCGAGCACGAGCGGCTGGAAGGCGGCGTCGACGAGCACCGGATGCAGGGCGAACCGCCGGGCCGTCCCCAGTAGCGGTTCGGGCAGGCCGACCTCGGCAAACAGCTCCGCGCCGCGGCGCCACACCGCCCGCACCGCCTGGAAGGCCGGGCCGTAGTCCACGCCCGCGGCGGCGAGACGCGGGTACAGGTCGTCGACCGGGACGGTACGAGCCCCGGGCGGCGGCCACACGACCAGGTCGAACACCGGGGCCGCGCCACCGCCGCCCGGGGCTCGTACCGCGAGCACGCCCCGGGCGTGCCGGACCCACGGCTCCCGCGGTTCGGTCAGGTCCCCCGGTTGGCCCGGGACGTCCGGGCGCGCGTAGACGGCCAGCGAGCGCCGCCCCGCACCGTCGGGCGCACCCACCGCCACCTGCAGGTGGACCCCGCCGTACTCGGGAACGACCAGGGCCGTCTCAAGGGTGAGCTCGGCGACCTCGTCGCAGCCGGCCTGGTCGGCGGCCTGGACGGCCAGCTCGAGGAACCCGGCGCCGGGCAGCGGCGCGGCACCGCCGACTGCGTGGTCGGCAAGCCACGGATGCGTGCCCCGCGAGAGCAGACCGGTGAGAAGCAGCCCGCCGGTGTCGACCAGCGGGACCACACCGCTGAGCATCGGATGGTCGGCGGGCCGCACACCCGGGTCCGGCACGCCGCCGCTGACCGCGGGCGTGTCGGGCCAGTAGCGCCGGTGCTGGAAGGCGTAGGTCGGCAGCTCCACCGGGCGGCCCCCGGCCACCAGCGGCGTCCAGTCGACCGGGACGCCCCGGGCCCACAGCCGCGCCGCCCCCACCGACAGCCGGTCCAGTCCGCCCTCACCGCGCCGCAGCGATCCCACGACCGTGACCGTCTCCGCCACGCCGGAGGCCCCCGCCGGCTCCGTCGTCTCCGCCGCCTCGGCTGTCTCGGTGATCGCCGCGGTCAGCACCGGATGTGGACTGAGCTCCACGAACACCCGGTGCCCCTCAGCCAGCAACCCGCGCACCGCCTCATCGAAACGCACCCGCGACCGCAGGTTCCGGAACCAGTACTCCCCGTCCAGCGACTCCGGCTCCACCAGACATCCCGTCACCGTGGACCACATCGCCACATCACCCGCACGCGGGGTGATACCCACGAACTCCACGGCCAGCCGGTCACGGACCCGCTCCACCTGCACCGTGTGCGACGCGTAATCCACCGGCAACCACCGAACCCGCACACCCTCCGCCCCCCACCCCGACACCAACCCCTCCAACACCGCCGTCTCACCCGCCACCACCGTCGCCGACGGCCCGTTCACCGCCGCCACCCCCACCCCACCAGCCCACTCACCACCAGCCAGCTCACCCAACCGGGCCTCCACCTCCACCACCGGCAACCCCACCGACACCATCCCCCCACCACCAGCCAGCTCCTCCGCGATCACCCTGCTCCGCAACGCCACCACCCGCGCCCCCTCCTCCAACGACAACACCCCCGCCACACACGCCGCCGCCACCTCCCCCTGCGAATGCCCCACCACCACATCCACCCGCACCCCCCACGACTCCCACACCGCCGCCAACCCCAACGCCACCGCCCACAACACCGGCTGCACCACATCCACCCGCTCCAACAACCCCGCCCCCGCCACCCCAGTGCCCGAAACCCCCGAACCACTCCCCTCCACCCCACGCAGCACCTCCACCAACGACCAGTCCACAAACGGCGCCAACGCCACCGCACACTCCCCGATCCGACCCGCGAACACCGGCGAAGAATCCAAAAGCCCCGCACCCATCCCCACCCACTGCGCCCCCTGACCCGGAAACACCCACACCACCCGCGGCTCCCCACCCACACCCGCACGCCCCCACACCGCCGCCTCCGCCGGCTCCCCCTCCGCCAACGCGCGCAGAGCCGCCAGCCGGCCCCCACCATCACCCCGGCCGTCCTCGTCGCCCCGCTCCCCCAGCACCACCGCCCGGTGCTCCAACGCCGCCCGGCCCCGCACCAACGACCAACCCACATCACGCACCGACGGCCCGCCGGTGGAACCGTCCAAGTGGGCCAGCAGCCGGGCGGCCTGCCCACGCAGGCCCTTCTCCGACCGTGCCGAGAGGATCCACGGCACCGCGCCGACCAGCCCGGTACCGGCCTCAGTCCCCGGGTCGGGGCCGAATTCCGATCCGGATCCGGGTTCCGGGTCGGGGCCGGCCGGCGGGGCCTCCTCGATGACTACGTGCGCGTTCGTCCCCGACATGCCGAACGACGAGACCCCCGCGCGGCGGCGCCGGCCCGGCTCCGACGGCCACGCGACCCGCTCGGTCGCCACCCGGACCCCGCCCGAAGCCCAGTCCACCCGGCTGGTCGGCGCGTCCACGTGCAGGGTGGCCGGCACCGTCTGGTGGCGCAGCGCCTGCACGATCTTGATGATCCCGGCGACGCCGGCCGCCGCCTGCGTGTGCCCGATGTTCGACTTCACCGACCCCAGCCACAGGGGGCGGTCGGCCGGGCGGCCGGGGCCAAACACCCCGAGCAGCGCCCCCGCCTCGATCGGGTCGCCCAGCGCCGTCCCGGTCCCGTGCGCCTCCACCACGTCCACGTCACCCGGCACCGCTCCCGCGTCGGCGAGGGCGGCGCGGATCACCCGCTCCTGCGCCCGACCACTCGGCGCCGTCAAACCATTCGACGCACCATCCTGATTCACCGCCGAACCCACCACCACCGCCAACACCCCATGCCCCCGAGCCCGCGCCACCGACAACCGCTCCACCACCAACACCCCCACCCCCTCACCCCACCCCGTCCCATCCGCACCCTCCGCAAACGCCTTCACCCGCCCATCCACCGCCAACCCCCGCTGCCGCGAAAACTCCACAAAACCCACCGGCGACGACATCACCGTCACCCCACCCACCAACGCCAACCCACACTCACCCGACCGCAACGCCCGCACCGCCAGATGCAAAGCAACCAACGACGACGAACACGCCGTATCCACCGTCACCGCCGGACCCTCCAACCCCAACACATACGCCACCCGACCGGAGGCGACGCTCGAGGCGGTCCCACTGATCCGATAACCCTCCACACCCTCGGACGCCGTCGCGGACTCGCCGCCGTAACCCTGGTAGATCAGACCCGTGAAGACGCCGGTGTCGCTGCCGCGCAACGACGACGGATCCACCCCCGCCCGCTCCAACGCCTCCCACGACACCTCCAACAACAACCGCTGCTGCGGATCCATCGCCAACGCCTCACGCGGCGAAATCCCAAAAAAACCCGCATCGAAATCACCCGCACCCGCCAGAAAACCACCCGACCGCACATAACTAAAACCCACCCGACCAGGATCCGGATCATAAAGACCCGCCACATCCCAACCCCGATCCACCGGAAAATCCGACACCGCGTCGGTACCGTCCGCCAGCAGCCGCCACAGCTCGGCCGGTGAGGACACCCCGCCCGGCAGACGACAGCCCATTCCCACGATCACGATCGGGTCGTCCCCGGCCGCGTCACGCGGGTCGGGTACCGACGCGATGGGGTTCGCGGTGACGGCCGGTTCCACCGCCCCGGCCCGCGCCGCGTCGCCGTCGGGACCGCCGGAGCCGCCAGGGAGCTCGGCGTTCAGGTACTCGGCGAGGGCACTCGACGTCGGATGGTCGAAGACCACCGTGGTCGGCAGCCGCAGCCCGGTGCGCTCGGCCAGCCGCGCCCGCAGCTGGACGGCGGTCAGCGAGGTGGACCCGAGGTCGACGAAGGCCCGGTCGGCGGGAACCTGCTCGGCGGCGTCGTATCCGAGGACGGCCGCGGTCTCGGCCCGTACCAGGTCGAGCAGGAACCGCCGCCACTCGGCCGGGCGCATCGTGGCCCGACGCCCGAGGAGCGCCGCCGGCCCGTCGCCGCGGTCACCGGCCCCGCCGCCGCCCGCGGCCGGGTCGCCGGCGGGTCCCATGGACGGGTCGGGAGGGTTCAGGACGGCGCGGACCTCCGGCAGGTCGCCGAGCAGGGGGCTGGGACGGGCGGCGGTGAAGGCCGGCGCGAACCGGCCCCAGTCGACGTCCACGACGGTCAGGCACCGCTCGGCACCGACCGTGTCCGCCAGCACGGCGACCGCCGCGTCCGGCGGCATCGGCACCAGCCCGCGGTCCCGCAGGTGGCTCGCGATCCCGGGGTCGACGGCCATCCCGCCCTCCGCCCAGGGTCCCCAGGCCAGCGCCGTGGCGGTGAGCCCGCGCGCGCCGCGGTGCTCGGCGATGGCGTCGAGGTAGGCGTTGCCCGCGCTGTACGCGCCCTGGCCGCCGCTGCCCCAGGTGCCGGCGATGGAGGAGAACAGCACGAAGGCGTCGAGCGGCCGGTCGCCGAGCAGCTCGTCGAGGAGCCGGGCGCCCGCTGCCTTGCCCGCGAGCACCTCGGCGAGCTCGGCGACATCAAGGTCCCGCAGTGAGGTGAATCCGCCGGCGACGCCCGCGGCGTGCACGACGGCGGTCAGCGGGCAGTCCGCCGGCACGGCCGCGAGCACTGCGGCCAGCGCGTCGCGGTCCGCCGCGTCGCACGCGGCCACGGTCGTCTCCGCGCCGCGCCGGGCGAGGTCCGCGACGAGCTCGGGCACGCCCGGGGCCGCCGCGCCGCGGCGGCTGGTGAGGACAAGCCGGGAGGCTCCGGAATCCGCGCACCACCGCGCGACGGCCGCGCCGAGCGCCCCCGTCCCGCCGGTGATCAGCACCGTCCCGCGCGGACGCCACCCGCCGCCGGTGCCGACCGTCCGGGCCGGTGCGAGCCGGCGGCCGAACACGCCGGACGGGCGGATCGCCAGCTGGTCCTCGCCCGACCCGCCGTCGAGCGACCCGCCGTCGAGTATCGCCGCGAGCCGGTCGGCCGCCGTCGCGTCGACGGCCGGCGGAAGGTCGACCAGGCCGCCCCACCGGCGCGGCAGTTCCAGCGCGGCCACCCGCCCCAGGCCCCACACCTGCGCCTGCGGTGGGCTCGTCACCGTGTCGGCGCCGCCGACCGATACCGCGCCCCGCGTCACACACCACAGCGGCGCCTCGACCCCGGCGTCACCGAGCGCCCGCACCAGGGACAGCGTGCCCGCCAGGCCCCGGGTGACCGGCTGACGGCCGGGCAGCTCCCGGACGTCCAGCGCGAGCAGGGACAGCACCCCGGTCAGCGGGTCGAGCGGGGCGAGACGGGCGGCCAGCACGCTCCGGTCGGTCACCGCGAGGTCCACCTCGAACCGGACGACCTCGGCGCCCCTGCCCGCGAGGCCTCGGACGCAGCTCTCGACGGAGCCACCGACGCCGCCCTCAGTACCGCCGTCGGCGGCCACCTCGGCGGGTATCACCACCAGCCACCGGCCGGGCCCGGCCGCCGTCGCGGTCTTCGTCACGGACACCGGCGTCCAGGCGAGCCGATACCGCCGCAGTCCGGCGGCGGCAGGCGCGCCCGCGGCGCCCGCCGTAGGCGTGTCGGCGGTGGCCAGGTGGTCGCCGAGCCAGAAGCGGCGGTGCTGGAACGGGTAGGTCGGAAGATCGACCCGGCGAGCGCCGGCGAAGAACGCCGCCCAGTCGACGGAGGCGCCGGCCATCCACAGCCGGCCCAGGGCCCGGGCCAGCGCCGGCTGCTCCGCCTCGTCCCGGCGCAGGCTCGGGACGAACACCGCGTCGGAGTCCGCCGGCAGGCAGTCGTGCCCCATGCCGCAGAGCACCGCGTCCGGGCCGATCTCCAGGAAGGTCCGCACGCCGCGCTCGCGCAGCCGGTCGACGCCGTCACGGAACCGCACCGCGGCCCGGACGTGGCCGACCCAGTACTCCGCCGAGCACAGCTCGTCGGCGGCGGCGATCGCGCCGGTGACGTTGGAGACGACGGGGACGGCCGGTGCCCGGAAGGTCACGCCGCGGGCGACCGTGCGGAACTCCTCGAGCATGCCGTCCATGTGCGCGGAGTGGAACGCGTGCGAGACCCGCAGGCGGGTCGCCGTTCCGCCGCGGGCGCGCCACCACCGCGCGATCTCCTCGACCGGGCGCAGGTCTCCGGAGACGACCACCGACTCCGGTCCGTTGACCGCCGCGACATCCACCGCCGCCGGCGCGGACCCGGGCGCCTCCGCCGCCCGCGCCCGCCATTCGGCGATCAGCTCGCGCGCCCGCTCCTCCGACGCCCGCAGCGAGACCATCGCGCCCCCACCCGGCATGGCCTGCATCAGCCGACCGCGCGCGGCGACCAGCGCGCAGGCGTCGTCCAGGTCGAACACGCCGGCCACGTGCGCGGCGACCAGTTCACCGACGGAGTGCCCAAGCAGCAGGTCCGGGTGCACACCCCAGGACTCCAGCAGACGGAACAGCGCCACCTCGAGCGCGAACAGCGCCGGCTGGGTGAACCCGGTGCGCTCCAGCGCCGGGTCGGGGGGCGAGTCGGCGAACATGACGTCCCGCAGCGGCCGGGGGAGATGCCGGTCGAGGCGGGCGGTGACCGCGTCGAACGCCTCGGCGAACGCCGGAAACCGGCCGTGCAGCGCCCGACCCATACCCGGGCGTTGGGAGCCCTGGCCGCTGAAGAGGAACGCGAGCCGGTCGGTCTCGCGGTCCGGGCGTGCGGCGCCGCGGATCAGCGCCGCCGACGGTTCGCCCCGCGCCAGCGCGCCGAGGCCACGCAGCATCCCCTCCCGATCACCGGCGACGACGACCGCGTGGTGCGCCAGTGCCGCCCGCCCGGCCGCCAGCGACCAGCCGACGTCGGCCAGACCTGGCCGGGGCTCGCTGTCCACCCGGGCCGCCAGCCGGGCGGCCTGCTCGCGCAGCGCCGGCTCCGACCCGGCCGACAGCAGCCACGCGAGCTCCTCCCCCGCCGCCGGCCCGGTCCGGTCGGGCGCGGGCGGCGGCGGGACCGGCGCGGCGTGGGGGACGTCCTCGATGATGACGTGGGCGTTCGTGCCGCTGACCCCGAAGGCGGAGACACCGGCCCGGCGCACACCGTTCCCGCGCGGCCAGACCACCGGCTCGGTCAGCAGGCGCACGTGCCCGGCCGACCAGTCGACCCGGGCCGAGGGCTCGTCCACGTGCAGGGTGCGTGGAAGCAGGCCGTGCCGCAGCGCCAGCACCATCTTGATCACGCCGCCGACGCCCGCCGCCCCGACGGTGTGCCCGACGTTCGACTTCAGCGAGCCCAGCCACAACGGCCGGTCGGCCGGTCGACCCGGCCCGTAGGCGGCGATGACCGCCTGGGCCTCGATCGGGTCGCCGAGCCTGGTCCCGGTGCCGTGGGCCTCCACGACGTCCACGTCGGACGGCGCGATTCCCGCGCTCGCCAGCGCCGCCCGGATCACCCGCTGCTGTGCCAGCCCGTTGGGCGCGGTCAGCCCGTTGGACGCGCCGTCGGAGTTGACCGCGCTGGCGCGCAGCACCGCCAACGGTGCGCGCCCGTGCCGGCGCGCGGCGGAGAGCCGTTCCAGCAGCACCACGGCCGCGCCCTCGGCCCAGCCGGTGCCGTCGGCGGCGTCCGCGAACGACTTGCAGCGGCCGTCCGGCGCCAGGCCCCGCTGACGGCTGAACTCCACCAGGACGTCCGGGGTGGACATCACCGTGGCCCCGCCGGCCAGCGCCAGGGTGCACTCGCCGGCGCGCAGCGCCTGCGCCGCCAGGTGCATGGCCGTCAGCGACGACGAGCAGGCCGTGTCGATCGTCAGCGCGGGGCCTTCGAGACCCAGGGTGTAGGCGACCCGGCCCGAGGCGACGCTGGGCAGGGTCCCGCTCATCAGGTGACCCTCGACGACGGGCGGGGCGGTGCGCCAGGGCGGGCTGTAGTCGGCCACCGGCAGGCCGGTGTAGACGCCGGTCCGGCTGCCGCGCAGCGAGATCGGGTCGATCCCGGCCCGCTCGAACGCCTCCCAGGAGACCTCCAGCAGCAGTCGCTGCTGCGGGTCCATCGCCAGCGCCTCCCGCGGCGAGATCCCGAAGAAGGCCGCGTCGAAGCCGGCGACGTCGTCCAGGAAGCCGCCCTGGGTGGTGTAGAAGGTGCCGGAACGGCCCGGATCGGGATCGAAGTGGGTCGCCAGGTCCCAGCCGCGGTCGGTGGGGATGTCGACGACGGCGTCACGGCCCTCGGCGACCAGCCGCCACAGGTCCTCCGGGCTCCGCACCCCGCCGGGGAACCGGCAGGCCATGGCCACGATCACGATCGGGTCGTCCGACGGCGCGGCGGCGGCCGCCGGAGCCCGGGAAGCCGCGTGGTCCGGCGCGTCGAGAACCAGCGTCCGGAGATGGTCGGCCAGCCGCGCGGGAGAAGGATGGTCGAACAGCAGCGTGGTGGGCAGTGCCAGACCGAGCTCGCCGCCCAGGGCGTCCCGGAAGCCGGCCGTACTGCCGCCACCGAGCCCCAGCCGGACGAACGGCGTCCGCGGGTCGAAGGGGCCGCGCTCGTCGCCCACGGCCCAGCGCACCTGCCGGAGTACCAGGTCGAGCAGGAGGCGGTGCTGCTCGGGCTCGGGCAGCCCGGTGAGGATCTTTCGCCAGGTCAGGTTCTCGTGTCCGGCCAACGCTACTCCCGTGGAGGTCGGGGCCCCGCGGAGAAAGCACCACGCGCAGAAGCCCGTGCGCGGGTATCCGCGCGCGGATCCATATCACGCCGCTCGATGAATCGCCGGTGATTACCGCGGAGCGCGGCCGAAACTCAGGCTCTGGATCCGCTCACGGCCCCGTGGAGGTCGACACTCACTTTCATTCGGGTAAAAGCCCAGGTGGCAGCCCTGAAGCGAGGATGAAGCGGGTGAACAGGAGCGCGGGAGCGCCGGCGGCGACACGTCCTCCAATACTGCCTCGACCGACTGGGCCATGTCTGCGCCCAGCCCCCCGTCTCATACCTGACTCGACCATCCGGACGGACATCCCCAGCCCAATCATGTTCAGAAGAACGATCACGCCGTGTACGATCCGGCCCGCGCGGAGTCGCGGGCTGCGAGCAAGGAGGGCATCACTTCGAGGAAGGATAGGCATGAATCAGCGCTTGCCGCAAGCAGGTTCGTTTGTTGTTACGCAACCAGCCATCGGGTCATGTGCGACACAGTCGAACCGCAGCCCGGTCCCGACGCCGCGCCCGGAGTCGGGACCGGGATCACCGCGCCGGTCCGCTCAGGTCCGGTCCGGCGAGAACTCGAGCACCCGCGTGAGCCGGATGTTGTTGCCGGACGGATCGCGGAACGACGTGTCGATGCCGTAGGGCTGCCTGGTCGGCGGGTCGTTGAACTCCCCACCCCTCGCGCGCGCAGCTCGTCGTGGGAGGCCTGGCAGTCGTCGGTCTCGAGGAACAGCGTCCCGCCGGCGCCCCGGGCCACGAGCTCGGCGAGCTGGCCGCTGGTCGACCCGGACCTCCCTGCCAAGCGTCCTCGGGTAGAAGGCGAGCGCCTCCTCCTGGTCGTGCACCCAGAACTGCGCGTCGGCGACCCGGATCACCGGTGTCTCCCTCGGGTCGGTCGGCCGCGCGGAAGAACGCGCTGGCGACGCTACGCGCGGGCCGTGACCTCGGCTTCTCCGAACGTGCGGTTCCGCGGGCGACTCCGGTCCACCTCGCCTGACGACGGCGCGCCCTCCATCTCGGCGCACATGCCGACCAGACACGCCTTTCCACGCGGGGCAAAATCCCACGTGCCGAAGAATCCACCTGGAGCCGGTGAGTGTCATCCAGGAGACACCGCCGAATTTTAACTGCCCAGAATCGATCCGCCCGGCCGGCCACGACGAATACCAGATGGCCGACAAGCAGTCGGCAGATGGGAGTAGTCATGCAGCGCCGAAATTCCTCGACACCAGCCCGCCGGTGGATCAGGAGAGTCGCGGCGACCACCGCCGCCGCCGGAGTCGTCGCAGGTACCAGCCTCATCGCGGCCAGCCCGACAGAGCGAACCCCGGAACTACCGCCTGGGTGCGTCGGAGCAGCGGGATGAGTGTGCGGTCGAGCAGGAATCCCACGCCGACCAGCGTCGCCGCCATTCCCACGCCGTAGGCGAGAACCAGCAGAACCCCGAACCACGCCCGCCCGAGCGAGACCGCCCCGAGCAGTACGACGACGGCTGAGGCCGTCGGCACCCTTCCGGCTCACCGAGCTGGAAGTAGGCGAACGCCGCGTCCGCACCCGCCCGCGGACCCACCCGTCCAGTGGTCGTCGGTATTCGGACCGAGCGCACAGGGCGGATCCGGCCCGCACTACAGTCCTTGATCATGGGCCATCGTTCTTCGCCCGTGGGTTGTCGAGGAATCCTCGGCCTGTCCGGCCGGCTCGGCGCGCTGGTCGTCGCCGTCATCGTGTTCGCGGGCTGCTCCGGTGACTCCGGTGGGAGCACCGCACTCGAATCGACAGTTCAGGCGTTGACCCCGTCCCCCGCGGCCGGCGCGGGCGGGCCGCCTCCGGCAGCGCCCACAGCGGCAGCCGTGCCGGGGTCGGCGCCGACCCCACTGCCGAGTTCCGCGTACCCACCGCTCGCCGGCTTCGGCGAGGTGCACGACCTCGGAAAGATCGTGGGCCTCTCCGACGGCCCCGACGGCACCGTGCTGAGCCTCGACCGGCTGGCGTACGTCCACTGCACGCCGCGGGCCGGCGAGGCGGAGTCCTGCCTCGACGGGTACCGCATCGACGACGTCGCGGGCGCGCGCCAGAACTACGCGGTGACGCCGACAGTCAGGGTCGTCCGCTGGGTGCAGCCCGAGCAGTACGAGACCGGTGACCTCGCGGACCTGCGGGAGTTCGTCGCCACCCGTCCGTCCCACCTGGTGCTGCTACGGCTCGACGCGGGAGGGCACGTGATCGCCGTCGGCCAGCCCTGGCTTCCGTGACCTCCGCGCCACTTCCGATTCGTCCCGCTACGGCCCGCTAGGCCCCGCCGAGCGGACGGGTCCGGTTGGCGCTGGCGGGCAGCGGCAGCGGACCGGGCGGGGCGAGGTAGTGCCCCTGGGCCTGGTGCACCCCGGTGCCGATCAGCACGCCCAGCTCCCGCGCGGTCTCGACCCCCTCCGCGAGGACCAGCCCGCCGGTCTCCTGGGCGAACTGCACCAGCGCGGTGGCGAGCGCGCGCCGCGCCGGATCAGCATCGATCCGCCGGGTCAGACACTGGTCCATCTTGATGAAGTCGGGCTGGAGCTGCACAAGGTGATGCAGACTCGCGTAGCCGGCGCCGACGTCGTCCACGGCGATCCGGACCCCTTGGCGGCGCAGGGTGTCGAGCGCGCGGCGGACCAACGGATAATCCTCGATCTTGTCCTGCTCGGTGACCTCGACCACGAGACGGTCGGCCGGGACGTCGGCGATCGCATCGGCCAGGTAACCGGAGAGAATCGTGGCCGGCGAGGCGTTGACCCCGAGCCCGAACTCGGGCGGAAGGCGGGACAACGCGGGCAGCGCCGACCGGATCGCGGACAGTTCGAGCGCGACACCGAGACCCACGGCGGCGGCGTCCGCGAACCAGCGCTCGGCGCCCCCGAAGCCGGGCGGGAACCGGGCGAGTGCCTCGGCCCCCAGGCAGTCAAGCGACGGCAGGTCGAAGACCGGCTGGAAGACCATCGTCGGGCCGCCGCTGTCGATCAGCCGCCAGATCCGCCACCACGCCGCCTCCCGGTCCTCCCCGTCAGAGCGCCGGCCGGAGATCGAGGCGGCGAGCACCTCTGCCAGCAGGGCCAGCGAACGCGCTTTGCGGCCGGGCGTCGCCACGTCGGCGTCGCGGCTCAGACAGCACAACATCCCGTACGGACGGCCGTCCGCCAGGGTCACCGGAACTCCGATATACGAGCCGACCTCGGACGTCACCGCCTCGGACGTCACCGCCTCCGGGCGGATCCTGCGGATGACCGGCGCCGGGCGTCCGGCGAGAGCGGACGAGCGGTGTGGGCCGGGATGTCGTACCGTCGAGCCTGGGTGGACACCGAAGGCCGCGGCGTCGCCATCGCACGCCTCGATCACCTGGGCTCCCCCGATCAGCCTGGAGAACCAGCAGAGATCCATGTTCAGGCGACGACGGGCAGTGGCGAGCAGCCCGGCCACCGGGTCCGGTTCGACCGGATCCCACCGGGACGGCGGCGTGGCGCCGTCACGACCACAGACGTCGGTCACGGACACCTCCCCACCGCGGCACTCGCCACCATGTTTCCCACGCGTCCACCAGGAACACGTCGCGCGGGCCACAGTTCCGATCGCCGCGGTGGGTGCCGTCCTCGAAGGCGCCGTCCGGGCGCTCCGGCGGTGATCTGGCGTCTCGACCATCGATCCGGACGATCCGTGGCCGCCTGGGGCGGGCGAAGCCTGTGGAGACGCAAGCGTCATCATCGACCGGAAAGGTTCGGAAATGCAGGTGGGGGCTGCTCCCGGCCACAGCCAGAAACAGCCCCCACCAAAAGAAGTCCGGCGGCGTCCTACTCTCCCACGCAGTCACCCACGCAGTACCATCGGCGCTGAAGGGCTTAGCTACCGGGTTCGGAATGGAACCGGGCGTTTCCCCTTCGCTAAAACCACCGAAACACTATCAGACCCGACCGAAACCGGTCGCAGCCCGAGAACCGCACAGTGGACGCAGAACAGCAGAATCTTTGTGGTCAAGCCCTCGGCCTATT